>NZ_JBQWIF010000003.1:0-288596 GCF_052958135.1 Pseudomonas sp. SZ40
ATCACCAATCGCCCGCAAGCGGGCTCCTACACGGCCGGAGTTCTAACCCGTAGGAGCCCGCTCGCGGGCGAATCGATTCATCGGCGTGGTGCAGGGGCGCGAGTAGCGAATCCAGTCTGCCTTCGGCGATCCGCAATGCAGCATCTTCAGGCCGCCGCAATGGCCGGGCGGCGGCCCGGAATGGCCGCGATCAGTTCACGGGTGTAGTCGCTGGCGGGGTGTTCGAACACCTGGCTCACCGGACCTTGCTCGATCATCTTGCCGTTGCGCAGTACCAGCACCTGGTCGGCGACGTTGGCCACCACGGACAGGTCGTGGGACACCAGCACGTAGGCGATGCCCAGCTCGCGCTGCAGTTCGAGGAGCAGGTCGAGGATCTGTGCCTGCACCGAGACGTCCAGTGCCGAGACCGGTTCGTCGAGCAGCACCAGGTCGGGCTTGAGTGCCAGAGCGCGGGCAATGGCGATGCGCTGGCGCTGGCCGCCGGAGAGCTCACGGGGCAGGCGATCCAGGTAGCTGACCGGCAGGTGCACACGGCTGATCAGCTCCCGTGCGGCCTGTTCCAGTGCCGGCCCCTTGAGCAGGCCGAAAGACACCAGTGGTTCGACGATGCTGTCGAAGATGGTGAAGCGCGGGTCGAGGGCGGCGAAGGGGTTCTGCTGCACCAGCTGCATGCGTTGGCGCAGTGGGCGGAATTCGCGCCAGCTGAGGTCGGTGACGTCCTGCTGCTCGAACAGCACGCGGCCCTGGCTGGGTTTCTCCAGGCCCAGCGCGATACGCAGCGCGGTGCTCTTGCCCGAGCCGGACTCGCCGACGATGGCCAGGGTCTGGCCGGGGTAGACCTGCAGGCTGAGGTTTTCCAATGCCACGAAGCTGCTGTCTTCACCCTTGACCCGCGGCAGGGCGAAGCGCTTGCCGACGCTATGCAGGCTCAGGATCGGCGTGCTAGCGGCCACTGCCTGCTCTTGCGGGCGCACCTTGCGGCGGTTGGAAAAGGCCGGTGCAGCGGCGATCAGGGCGCGAGTGTAATCATGCTGAGGCGCCGTGAGGATCTGCTTAGGCGGGCCCTGTTCCACCAGTTCGCCCTGTTTCATCACCAGAATGCGGTCGGCACGATCCGTGGCCACGCCCAGGTCGTGGGTGATGATCAGCAGGGAAATGCCACGCTCGGCGACCAGGCGTTGCAGGTGGTCGAGGATGCGCCGTTGCACGGTGACGTCCAGGGCGCTGGTCGGCTCGTCGGCGATGATCAGCCGCGGGTTGCCGGCCAGGGCGATGGCGATCAGCACGCGCTGACGCATGCCGCCGGAGAGCTCGTGTGGATACTGGTGGGCGCGCAACAGCGGCTTGTCCAGACCGACCTGCTCGAGCAGTTCGATCACGTCGGCATCGACACCGGGGTAGCGACGGCCGTGGGCGAGAATCAGCGCTTCGCCGATCTGCTTGCCGATGCGCAGGGTCGGGTTGAGGCTGACCATCGGGTCCTGTGGCACCAGGCCGATGGTCCGGCCACGCAGGCCGCGCTTTTGCCGCTCGCTGGCGTGGCTCAGGTCGACGCCCTCGACGTGCAGCTCGCCAGCGGTGATCGCCGCGCTGTCGGGCAGCAGGCCGAGAATGGCGTTGGCCAGGGTCGATTTGCCCGAACCGGACTCCCCGACTATGGCCACCGTTTCCCCTTGCGCGACGGAAAAAGACAGGCCTTTTACCGCATCGGTGGTCTGCCCGGCGGAGCGATAGCTGACGGCCAGGTCGCGAATGTCGATCAGTGGGCTGCTGCTCATCGCTGGGTCTCCTCAAGGGTGCGGGCAATATGGTTGAGGCTGAACACCACGGCCACCACGAATAGCCCGGGCAGCAGCGATACCCAGGGGGCGGTGATCAGGAAGTGGCGACCGTTGGCGATCAGCGTGCCCCATTCCGCGGCCGGTGGCGCGGCGCCGAAGCCGAGGAACGACAGCCCGGCGGTGGCCAGGATGGCCGCGCCGAAGTCCAGGGTCGCGAGTACCGCAACCGGGCCCCAGGCGTTGGGCAGAATGTGTCGCAGCAGAGTGCGGCTCCAGCTGGCGCCACCCAGGCGCGCCGCTTCCACATAGGGTAGGGTTTTCACCCGCAGCACTTCGGCGCGGGTGGTGCGGGCGAAGCCGGGAATGATGCCCACGCCCACGGCAATCGCCACCGGGATGGTACCGAAGCCGATAGCGGTGACGATGGCCAGCGCCAGCAGCAGCCCGGGCAGGGCCAGCAATACATCGACGAAACGCATGATGAGCGCATCGATACGCCCGCCGGCGAAGCCGGACAGCACACCGAGGCCGAGCCCGCCGAACAGGGCGATGCCCACCGCCAGCAAAGCGGCTTGTACCGACAGGCTGGAGCCATAGACCACGCGGGTATAGAGGTCGCGACCCAGCTCATCCGTGCCGAACCAGTGCAGCGCGTTGGGCGCGGTGAGTTTGTCCGTCGGCGAGGTCGCGTAGGGGTCGAAGCCTGTCAGCAGTTGCGGCACCAGCGCCGCTATCAGGGCGAACAGCACCACCGCCAATGCCAGGCTGAAGCCCGGTTTGCGCAGCAAGGGGCGTAGCGCCGCTGTGGCCCGTTGCAGGCGGCTGCGGCGCCGCCAGGTCAACGCCACGCTGGCCGGTGAGTGGGACAACGAGGAAATGCGGCTATCGGCATTCATGGTCAGGACACCTTCGGCGTGTGGGCGATGCGCGGATCGAGGTAGGGGTAGAGCAGGTCGACGATCAGGTTCACCAGCACGAAGGCGGCGGCCGACACGGCGACGATCGCCAGCACCACCGGAATGTCCTGGCGCAGTACCGCCTCCTGAGCGAGGCGGCCGACACCGTTGCGGGCGAAGATGGTCTCCACCAGCACCGCGCCGGACACCGTGTTGCCCACCTGCAGGCCGATCAGGGTGAGGATCGGCAGGGCGGCGTTCTTGAAACCGTGGCGGGCCTGCACCTGCCAGCGACTCAGGCCCTTGGCATAGGCCGTGGCGATGTAGGGTTCCTGCCACACGCCCTGAAAGCCGCGTTGCAGTACCTGGGCATACACCGCCGCGCTGGGGATCGCCAGGGTCACGGCCGGCAGGATCAGGCTGTCGAAGCCGCGGCTACCGGTGGCCGGGAACCAGCCGAGGCTGAAGGCGAACACCTGGATCAGCAGCAGACCCATCCAGAACACCGGCACCGAAAAACCCAGGGAAGGCAGGCGGGCCATCGCCACTTTCAGGGGCTGCCAGCGCACGTAGGCCGTCAGGTAGGCCAGGCCGATGCCGCCGACCATCGATAACACGATGGCCAGGCCGGCCAGCGACAGGGTTTGCGGCAGTCGCTCGGCGAGCAGCTCGCTGACCGGGCGATTGAGCGACAGTGATTGCCCGAAGTCGCCCTGGATGGCGTTCCAGAGCAGGCTGAAGTACTGCTCGAAAATGCCCTTGTCCAGGCCGTAGTAGGCTTGTGCCTTGGCCAGATCTTCTGCCGACAGCGCATCGGCCTCCATGCCCGAGGCGCTGAGCATGATCGACAGGGTGTCACCCGGCAGCAGGTAGAGGATGAAGTAGGTGATGCTGTAGGCACCCCATAGCACCAGCAGCGCCTGGCCGACCCGGCCGATCAGGTAGCGGTTCATGGTTCACCGACCTCGATGTCGTTGAGCAGCGCGAAGCCCTCGGCGGTCCAGCGGAAGTTCTTCACCCGTTGCGCCGTGGCGGCCTGCCAGACGCGCTCGTAGATCGGAAACGCGGATGCCTCGTCGACCAGCAGATCCTGCAGGTCACCATAGGCCTGTGCACGTTGTTCGGTCTGCGTGGCGGTGATGCCGGCATCGAACAGGGCCTGGGCCTTGTCCAGTGTCTGTGGCTCGTACAAGTTGGTGGCCAGGGTCGAGCTGTTGGCGGTACGCGGATCGAGGATGGTCTGCAGGATGATCGGATCGGCGCGGGTCATGTAGGTTGAAGTCAGGTCATAGTTGCCCTGAGAGTTGGTGGTTACCCACTCGGCGCGAGTGACCACCGCCAGTTTGAGCTCGATGCCGATCTGGCGCAGCTGATCCTGGATCAGCACGTCACCGGCGGTTTCCGTACCCTGAATGTTGTAACTCAGGCTCAGGCGCTTGCCGTCCTTGCTGCGATAGCCATCGGCGCCTTTGTGCCATCCCGCCGCGTCGAGCAGTCGTTCGGCACCCTGAGGGTCATAAGCGAGCTTGTCGCCCTGGTCCTTGAAGTAGGGCGTGGTGACATCGTAGATGCCCTTCACCACCGGGAAGTCGGCGTTGTACACGGTGCTGGCGTAGGTCTTGCGGTCGATGCCTTTCTGCAGCGCCAGGCGCACCTGCTTGTCGGCCAGCAGGCGCTCACCGCGGGTGTTGGGGTAGAGGTTCAGCGCAGGTCCCGGCAGGGAGCGGCTCTGGATGGTCGCGCCCTTGGACTGGAACAGCTTGAGGTCCACTTCGGAGAACGGATTGCGTGGCCAGAGGATGTCTGCCTGGCCCTGCAGGAACAGGCCGTTGCGGACACTCTCCTCGGGGATGTAGCTGATTTCCACGGCATCCAGATGGGCTTCGCCGCGGTTCTTGACGTTGGCCGACGCCCAGGCGTACCCCTGGCGCTTGAGCAGCTTGGCGCCGACTTCGGGCGTGTAGTGATCGAGTACGAACGGGCCGGTGCCGATGATCTTGCCGAGCGAGCGCTCCTTGGCGCTGAGCGCGTAGGAGGCGGGGGCGAGGATCGCCAGGTTGGTGGTGGAAGTGGCCTGCAGGAAGCCGGCGTTCGGCCGCGACAGCACCAGCCTGACGGTGAAGTCGTCGACCACTTCGGCGTGGTCGAAACCTGCCAGGTAGGTGGCGCCGAAGGTGGCGGGAAGCTCGGTGGCCAGGGCCTTGTTGCTGTCGAAGGCGGCCTTCACGGCGTTGGCGTCGAAACGTTCGCCGTTGCTGAAGGTGACGTCGTCACGCAACCTGAAGGTGTAGTTGAGGGCGTCATCGCTGACGTCCCAGCTCTTGGCCAGCCAGGGGATAATCTCGCCGCTGTCCGGATCCTGGTCGGTGAGCGACTCGGCGACGTTGCGCAGCAGCACGCGATGCTCCAGCCAGTACACCTGGAAGGGGTCGACGCTGACCAGGGTGGTGTTGTCGCCGAAGAAGGCGATGTTCAGGGTTTTGCTGGCGGCTTCATCAGCGGAGGGCGAGCAGCCGATCAGGCTGAGGGCAAGGGCGCAGGAGGCCAGCAGGTGCGTCGCAAGGCGGGTTTTCTTCATCTCTTCTTCCCACTGTTTCGAATGAGGTGCATGCAGGGATTCCAGGCAAAATGGCCGCACTGCTCTTGGGCAATGCGGCCTTGTAGTCAGAAGTCGTAGGCGAGTTTGGTGTACCAGAAGCCGCCACCAGGGTGGAAAGGCGGGTTGCCGTAGTTGTATTTGAAGGCCGCCTGGGTGATGCCGTTGTTGTCAGGCTTAACGTTGAAGATGTTGGTGCCGCCCACGCTGACCGTCAGGCTGTCGAACAGCAGGTAGGAGAGATCGAGGTCGGTGATCCACTTGGCTCCGAAGGTGCGATCCTGGGCGGCGTTCTGCTGCCAGGTTTCGACCTTGCCGTAGCGAGTGGTCTGCAGGTTGGCGGCGAAGTTGCCCAGGCTCCAGTTCGCACCCAGCACCCATTTGCTGCGTGGCGTGGCGGCGACCACCAGGCCTTCGGAGGCTTGCCCGGCCACCTCGATACCGGCGTTCTGCAAGAACGACGGGTTGTTTCGCTTATCGCGAACAGTGGTTTTGTTGTAGTTGAATGCGGCGCTCCAGCGCACATCGCCCCAGGCGCCGAACTGACTGCGGTGATCGGCCACCAGATCGATGCCTCGGGTACGGGTGTTGAACGCGTTGGTGTAGTAGCTGACCCAGGTGTTGCGTGCCACGCCGGCGGACTCGAGGATGTCACCGATTGGACCGGCGCCGCCGCCCGGCGCTGCGATGTTGTCGCTGAGCACGATGCGGTCGTCGATGTCGATCAGGTAGGCGTCGGCAGTGAAGCTGGTGCGTGGGGCTGGCTGCCAGGTCACGCCCAAACCCAGGTTGCGCGACTTTTCCGGCTTCAGATCGGATGCGCCCAAGGCTTGGCCCAGAGCGCTATCCGGCGTGGCGGTATAGCGCAGGGCCGGGACCGCGTTGCCGTTGGCATCTGCAGCCGTGCGGTTATCGGAGACGGTATAGCCCAACTGAGTCAGAGACGGCGCCCTGAAGCCCGAGCCAACCGTCCCGCGTAGCGCTACCTGGTCGGTCAATTCGTAGCGCGAATTGAGCTTGAAGCTGAAGGTGTTTTCCTTGATGTCGTCATAGTGCTCGAGGCGGCCTGCAAGGCCCAGGTACCAGCGATCACTGAGGTCGAAGCCGAAATCCAGATAGCCTGCGAGGTTGTTGCGTTTGATGTCGGCTTCATCCTCCGGGCGAATGGCCACGACAGCCTGGGCGCCGACCGATGGCTGCGCGCCGTTGGCGGCATTCTGCTGACTGCCGGCTGGAAAGGTGTAGGGGCCGACGCTCCAGGCACGTGGATCACTGCCTGCGAAAGTCTGGAAGCGCTCCCAGCGATGCTCCACGCCTGCAGAGACCTGAGTCGGTAGAGACAGGCCAAACAACCCGTCGAAGGAGCGGGTGACATCGAAATTGTTGACCCACTGTTCGAACTGCAGGCTGGCCAGGTCATCCCAGGAGGTGGGCGATGCGGCGCCATAGGTGGGGTTGATGGTCAGGTCGCTGGAATGCTCGATCTTGTTGCGGCCGTAGGTGGTGGACAGATCCCAATCCCAGTCCGCCACGTTGCCTTTGCCGCCAAACAGAAACTGGTAATCCGTGTCCTTGAGGTTGTTCAGCGGGTAGTAGCCGTCGGGGAACAGTTCGGGGATCGAGGCCGCGCCCCTGGCCGTGCGCAACTGATTCAGCGCCTCGGTTTTGCGCTCGCCGTAGGTCGCATACGAGTACAGTTTCAGATCATCGGCCAAAGGCAGCTCGGCGTTGTAAGCCAGGTTGAAGGCCTTCAGGTCGGGGTCGCCATTCTTGGTGCTCACTCGATCCCAGGCGGCCTGACGTTCAGGCTCGAAATAGGCTTGGACGGTGCTCGGCGACTTCCCGACCCAGGTCGCCGTGCCGCGCTTGCGCGCATCTGCGGAAAGGTGCACGAAGCCCCCGTCGTTGCCCAGCGCGAAGCCGTGGTCGGCGGCGGTTTTGATGGTTTCGCCCTGGCCGGAGAAGAGCTTCCCGTAGCTGGTCTCCACATGGCCACCAGAGGTATTGCCCTTGAGGATGATATTGATCACCCCGGCGACGGCGTCGGAGCCGTACTGGGCGGCGGCGCTGTCCTTGAGCACTTCGATGTGCGAGACGGCGCTGACCGGGATCTGATCGATGTCCACGGCGTTCGCGCCGCTGTTATCGGTGCTGCCATTGGCGGGTGCAGCGCCGTTATGACGGCGTTTGCCGTTGACCAGGACCAGCGTGTACGCCGGGCCGAGGCCACGGTTGCTCAGCGGGCGAATCGAGGAGTTGACCCCGGCGATGTTGGTGCCGAAGTTGAACGAGGGCAGCAGCTTGGAAATCGCTTCGGAGAGCTCGGCGCGCCCGGTCTTGAGCAGCTGCTCGCTGTTGATGATGTCGATTGGCGTCGGGCTGTCGGCAACCGTGCGTTGCTGCCCGCGGATGCCGGTGGAGATCACGTTGACGGTTTCCAGGCGTGTTTCGCTGCTCTGCGCCTGCACGCTGGGCGCCAACAGGCAGGCCAGTGAAAGTACCGAGAAGGTCAGTCCTGCGCGAGCCGGGGCGCTGCGCAGATGGCGCAGGCGTGTGCTGGAAAAAGGTGTTGCCATGGCGCTTGTCCCTGTCTGAAAGGCTGGGGCGACAGCCAATATGGCGTCGCCCGGAAAGGTGTCCACTGCCGTACGCAAGGCGCACGAAACCCTGACGCGCGTTTTCACGTGCGGGCTGTCTTGCAGTGGTGGGGGCGACAAGGCGGTGGTAGGTCGCTCCAGTTCTTGCGTGGTCTGTCCGGTGGGCTATCCGGTTAGACGATCAGCGCTGGCGGCACATTCGCTCGCCGTTGTCTGCCGGCGGCACACCCGGCCAGCCGATCAGTGTGCTGACGCTGTCGCCATGCAGGTTGTCGAGCAGGCGACTGGCGAGGCGGGAAAGATAGCGTTTCATGACTGACCTCCTGCCTTAGATGGCGATGGCGCTGAGCGGGTAGCCCGACGCGAGAAAGGGGTTGTGATCACGACCGAGGCTGTCCGGGTCGTCCTTCTCCACGCCGAGCAGTGCCAGCAGGCGCGTGCGGATATCGTTGAAACCGGTCTGGCCGTTGTCCCGCGGGCGGCCCAGGTCGACGCGCAGTTCTTCGGCGATGCGCCCGTCCTGCAGCACGATGATGCGGTCGGCGAGCAGAATGGCTTCGTCGACATCGTGGGTGACCAGCAGAACGGCTGGCGTGTGCTTTTGCCACAGATCGATGATCAGGCGGTGCATGCGGATGCGGGTCAGCGCATCGAGGGCGGCGAAGGGTTCGTCGAGCAGCAGCAGTTTGGGCTCGCGAACCAGGCTGCGCGCCAATGCCACGCGCTGGGATTCACCGCCGGACAGGGTGGCGGGAAAGGCTTCCAGGCGATGGGCCAGGCCCACTTCGGTCAGCGCCTGGATGGCACGCTGCTTGGGGTTGGCCACGCGCAGGCCGAGGGTGACGTTCTTCCAGGCGCGCTTCCAGGGCATCAGCCGCGGCTCCTGAAATACCGCCGCGCGGGCTTGCGGGGCGATCAGCTCGCCGCCGTCGATGGGGTCCAGGCCTGCCAGGGAGCGCAGCAGGGTGGTCTTGCCGGAGCCGCTGGCCCCGAGCAGGGCGACGAATTCGCCGGGAGCGATGTCCAGGTTCAGTTCATCGATCACCCGGTTGTCGCCGAACTGACGCACCACGCCGCGCAGGCTGACGGCCGGCGAGTAGTCGATCTTGCTGTGCGCATTCATGCTTCAGGTCCTTATGAACGAGGGGCGCCAGGCCAGAGCCAGGCGTTCCAGGGTGCGAATCAGGCCGTCGATGAGCAGACCCAGCAGGCTGTAGATCAGCAGGCAGATGACGATCACGTCGGTGCGCATGAAGTCGCGGGCATCGCTGGCCAGGAAGCCGATACCGGCGGTGGTGTTGATCTGCTCGACGAACACCAGAGCCAGCCAGGAAATCCCCAGGGAGTAACGCAGGCCGACGAAGAACGAGGGCAGGGCGCCAGGCAGAATCACGTGCCAGATGAGTTCGCGACGGTTCAGCCCCAGGGTATTGGCCGCTTCGATCAACTTCGGGTCGATATTGCGGATGCCGGCGAACAGGTTGAGGTAGATCGGAAAGGTGGTGCCCATGACGATCAGCGCCACCTTGGTGAATTCACCAATGCCGAACCACAGGATGAACAGCGGCACCAGGGCCAGAGACGGGATGGTACGCAGCATCTGCATGGGGGAGTCGAGGGCGATTTCGCCACGTTTCGACAGGCCGGTGATCAGCGCTGCGGTAACGCCGATCGCCACGCCGATGCCGAGGCCGGTCACGGCGCGCTGCAGTGATACCAGCAGGTGGCGCAGCAGTTCGCCGCTGCGCGTCAATTCCCAGAGGGTGCCGCTGATCTCGCTGGGGGCGGCGATCACGCGGGCTGGAATCAATCCGGCCCGCGAGGCGATTTCCCAGAGCAGCAGAATGGCCAGGGGGCTGATCAGGCGCAGAACGAAATCCGGCGTGGTCCATTTGCTGCGTCGAGCGGGCTGTGCCGTTCGGCTCACGGTGATGGTGCTGGCGTTGGTCATGGAGGTCTCCCGCTGATCAGTGCTTGTAGCTCTGGCCTGAAGCCCGTTCGAGCTGGCGAATCAGCGCGTCCCAGTGCAGCTTGATGCCCGGCCCCTTGCCATCGGAAAAACGCGCCGATTGCTGGCGAACCTTCTCGATGGCCTCGGCGGGGGCATGCAGCAGATCGGCATTGCCGCCGGCCTGTGCGGCGATCTGGATGTTGCAGGCGCGTTCCAGCCCATGCAGCTCGCGGAAGGCGTGTTCGACGCTGATGCCACCGGTGAGCAGGCCATGGTTGCGCAGGATGAAGATGTTGCTGTCGCCGAGGTCGGCAACCAGGCGCTCCTGCTCGTCCAGATCCAGCGCCACGCCTTCGTAGTCGTGGTACTTCACGCGGCTGTAGAAGCCCAGGGCATGCTGCGAGAGCGGCAGCAGCCCGCCGCGCTGGGCGGATACCGCTGCGCCATCACGGGTATGGGTGTGCAGCACGGCCTGCAGATCCGGGCGCGCGCGGTGGATGGCGCTGTGGATCACGTAACCGGCCTGGTTGATACCCAGGTTCAGCGGGTCGTCGATGATGGTGCCGTCGACATCCACCTTGACCAGGTTGGACGCGGTGATCTCGTCGAACAGCAGGCCGAAGGCGTTGATCAGGAAGTGTTCGTCCGGCCCCGGCACACGGGCGGAGAAGTGCGTGTAGATATGATCCGTCCAGCGAAACAGCGCAGCCAACTGGTAGGCGGCAGCCAGCTTGACGCGCACTTCCCATTCTTCAGGGCTGACGCGCTCCTGGACGGAAGGAATGCTGTGCAGGGTAGCGAGTGAACTCATGGCAATCTCCAGGCCCTGGTGGGCTGTCTGTTCAGTAACCGCGTCCGATATCGACGAGGTTTTCCAGTTGCGCTTGCGCCTGGAAACGCTGGAAGTTGGCGACGAAATCGTCGACGAACTTGCGCTTTCCATCGGTGGACAGGGCACTGGTGTGGGGTGAGATACGTACCCGCGGATGCAGGTACAGCGGGTGATCGTTCGGTAGCGGCTCGGGGTCGGTGACATCCAGGGTGGCGCGGCCGATGCTGCCGTTGTCCAGCGCCTCGAGCAGGGCGTTCTGATCGAGCAGGCCCCCACGAGCCAGGTTGATCAGGTGCAGGCCAGGTTTGGCGCTGCCCAGCACGTCGCGGTCGAGCAGGTGGCGGGTATCCGCGGTCAGCGGCGCAACCACCACCAGGTGGTCGGCTTCGGCGAACAGATGGTGAATGTCGCGGGCGGCCTCGATGCCGGGGATTTCGGCGATGGCGTGGCCAGGGCGACCCAGGGCGATGACGCGCATGCCCAGGGCCTGCGCCTTGTGCGCCAGGCTCTGGCCAATCGAGCCGAGGCCCAGAATACCCAGGGTCGCACCCTTGACCGGCCGCAGGTAGGTGAAATGCCAATCGTCGTTCTTTACCCAGATGTCCGGAAGCTGCTTGGCTGCGCTGAAGATCGCCGCCAGGGCGAATTCGGCGACATGGTTGGCGTTGGCACCCTTGGCGCTGGCAACCTGCTCTACGTCGAACAGCCAGTGCGGGTAGAAATCGATGCCCGAGGAGGCCAGTTGCACCCATTGCAACGACCACGGCCAGCCGGCTGGCGCTTCCTTGAGTTCGACGCCGCGGACGTTGATGGGGCGTACGATCAGCGTGCTGGCGTCAGCGGGAATCTGCGCCAGGCCCTCCGGGCCAAAAGGGATTTCGACGATGCGCTGCTGCGGCAGGCGCTCGCGCAGATAGGCATTGGCCTCGGCATCCAGCTGGCTGACGATGGTCTGGCTCATCGTGCTGCCTCCCGAGCCTGGGCGAAGGCGCTACGGCCGACGGCGCTGAGCGCCACGTCGTCCTGCGGGGTATGGATGCGGCTGCACAGCACGTCACGGAAATGCCGCTCCAGCGGGTTCTTGCGTGACAGCCCCGGGTTGCCGGATGCCTCGATGGCGAGCTCCACGGCACGTATGGCGTTGCTGCTCACCAGTTGCTTGATCTGCCCGGCGTGCGCTGCCTCGACCTGGCCTGCGGCAGCCGAATCGAGCAGGGTGCGGTTGGCGAACAGCAGGGTATCGATGCGCCCGACGATCTCTTGAAAGCGCGGCAGGCTGGAGAGCGGTGCGCCGAGGTTGGACGGCGTGCGTTGTTCGAGAAAGCCCACCAGCCAGTCCCGCGCCGCCTGGGCGACGCCATCGTAGATGGCGGGCAGCAATACCGACATCCACAACATGCCTTCACCGTCCAGTTCCGGCCTGGGTGCACTCCACGGGCTGACGCTGACGGCGTGATCGAGAGGGATCAGCACGTCGTCGAACTGCACTTCATGGCTGCAGGTGGCGCGCATGCCCAAGTGGTCCCAGTCCTCGACGATACGAATGCCGGGGGTGTCGCGATGTACCAGGTAACCGCCAACCAGCGGGTCGGCATCGTCGCTGCGTGCCCACACCAGGTACCAGGTCAGGCCGTGACTGCCGGTCGAATAGATCTTGCGGCCGCTCAGGCGCCAGCCTTCGCGGGTGCGCCGGGCAGTGGTCGCTGGCAGACCACCGCGCGCCGGCGTGCCGAGTTCGGGTTCGACGCGAAAGGCGTTGATCAGTGCGCCGTTTTCCACCGCATCGATACCGACCTGGCGACGCAACTGCTCGGGCCAGTTGAGGTTCTGCTGCAGGCGGAAGTGCTGCAGGTACTGCATGACCAGAATCAACGCCGTGGACGGCTCACCCTTGGCCACCGCGCTGATCACCCGCCGCGCGGTAGGCAGATCGGCGCCACCCCCACCCAGTGTCTTCGGCACCGTCAACCCCAGCAGGCCGTGGCGCTGCAGCAGGGCGAAGTTCTCGGCCGGGAATTCGCCACTGCGATCGAAACGCGCGGCGCTGGCGGCCAGGGTCGCGGTGATTTCATCGAGCTGGCGGGCGAAGCGGGCCTCGTCGCGCTCCGGGGATACGCGATGGGTGGGGAAGGCGAGGGTGTCGGCGGATTGCGTCATGGGTCTCTCATCACGGGCGCAGATGGCAGGCAATGCCTGTTCGATTTCTGAGCGCCCCAGGGTGATGAGGTGGCCTGGGTGAGACCGTATTCTTATAGCTTTACGCTGTAAAAGTCTTTTTGGTTCTAAGCTAATTATCAGCTTTTCTGAATTAACAATTTTGTTGTTATGCGTTTGTGGAATTTTGAGGGGCGTAAGAATTGCGTGTCGGTACCGCCAGCGGCTTACGGCCAGTAGCGACCAGCGATCTGGCCCAGCGTCAGCGACTCGCGCCGCTCACGCTGAGGGTTGCAAAGGGCGAGGAGCCACTGCCATCGATCACAGGGCGCGATAATGGCTCGGAACTTCGCCCGGCCCTATTGCGAGCGCAAACGCTGCGCGGCGACGTCGCTGAACAGGTTCACGGCGTCCTGCAGGTTGCCCAGGTACTGCGGGTGCAGCAGCCAGAGATCGATCATCGGCTTGAAGTCGCTGACGTTGATCACGTCCAGTTGCTCGCGGTGCCCGCTGCGCTCGAGCAGGGGCGCGGGCACCAGGCCGAAACCCATGCCGCTGGCGACCAGGCCCAATTGCAGTTCGGTGCCGAAAGTTTCCAGGTTGATCTGCAACGACAGGCCCTGTTCGGACAGCGCGCGTTGCAGGCCTGCGCGGAAACCACAGCCGTCGGGGTTGAGCACCCAGCCTTGCTGGTAGCAGTCCTTGAGCTTGCAGCTGCGCTTGCGCATCGCGCCCTTGGCGGCCACCACCAGCAGCGGCATGCGGCCGATGGAGCGGCTGGCGATGCCTTCGGGGAAGATCTTGCCCGCCGGGAAAAGCACTGCGGCGGCATCCAGCTCACCGTTTTCCATGCGCGCGATCAGGGTGCTGCCCCAGCCATTGATGACCTGGGTCTTCAGTTCCGGGAAGGTTTCACGAATCTGCTGCAGGGCGTCGAGCAGCACCACGTCACTGATGGTTTGCGGCACTCCCAGGCGCAACGAGCCACTGGGCGAGCCATCGCTGGCGACCAGTTCGCGCAGCGAGTCGATCTCGCGCAGGATCGCCTTGCACTGATCGTAGACACGCAGGCCCATGGGGGTCGGTTTGAGCGGCTTGGTATTGCGGTCGAGCAGATTGGCGCCCAGATCCTCTTCGAAATTCTGCACGCGGCGAGTGATCGCCGGTTGAGTCAGTTGCAGAGCATCGGCAGCCAGCTTGGTCGATTGACAGCGGATGACGGCGACGAATGCATCCATGTCATCGATCTTCATCTCAGGTACTCACATATTAAGGGCAGGAAAAATGCCTCGATAGAATAATCATCTTTAACCATTTTGGGCACGGCCTTTTCCTTTTCGTGAGCATTCGACGGCGATCCTGATCGCTGAAATTCTCCGCCATAAGCTTATTTCTTAATCGTATTTCAGATCAGCCCGGTTATTCGCTATTTTCTCGTCACTACTTGTTATGACAAGTTGATCAAAAAGGATTCACATGTCTCAGCTCATACCGCTTTCGCCCGTTCCCCTGTACAGCCAGCTCAAGGAGTTGCTGCGCTCGCGCATCCTTGATGGAACCTATGCGCCGCACAGCCGCATGCCCTCGGAGAACGAGCTGGGCCAGACCTATGGCGTCAGCCGCATCACCGTGCGCCAGGCGCTGGGTGACCTGCAGAAGGAAGGGCTGATCTTCAAGATCCACGGCAAGGGCACCTTCGTGGCCAAGCCAAAGGCGTTCCAGAACGTCAGCACGCTGCAGGGCCTGGGCGAATCGATGAAGCAGATGGGCTATGAGGTGATCAACAAGTTGCGCAGCCTGCGCCACGTTCCGGCGTCGGCATTGGTTGCCGAGCGCCTGCAGGTGGCAGAGGGCAGCACCGTCACGGAAATCCGCCGGGTGCGGCTGATCAACCGCGAGCCGATTTCCCTGGAAATCACCTGGCTGCCCCATGCCGTGGGCGAAAAGCTGGAGAAGGCCGATCTGGTCACGCGTGACATCTTCCTGATCCTCGAAAACGACTGCGGCATCGCCCTGGGTCATGCCGATCTGGCCATCGATGCCGTGCTTGCCGACAGCGACCTGACCCAGGCGCTGGCCGTGGAGGAGGGCTCGCCGATCATGCGTATCGAGCGCCTGACCCACACCGCCGATGGCACACCGCTGGATTTCGAACACCTCTATTACCGTGGCGATGCCTTCCAGTATCGCCTGCGCATCGACCGACAGAAGGGCGTGCAGCCATGAGCATCAACACCCTGGAACAGGAATACGACATCGTCATCATCGGCGGTGGTACCGCCGGCCCCATGGCCGCGATCAAGGCCAAGGAACGCAACAAGGCGTTGCGCGTGCTGCTGGTCGACAAGGCCAACGTCAAGCGCAGCGGAGCGATCAGCATGGGCATGGATGGTCTCAACAATGCCATCGTGCCCGGCCACGCCACGCCCGAGCAGTACACCAAGGAAATCACCGTGGCCAATGACGGCATCGTCAATCAGGCCGCCGTGTACGCCTATGCCACCCACAGTTTCGAAACCATCGAGCAGCTCGACCGCTGGGGCGTGAAGTTCGAGAAGGACGAAACCGGCGACTACGCGGTGAAGAAGGTGCATCACATGGGCGCCTACGTGCTGCCGATGCCCGAAGGGCACGACATCAAGAAGGTGCTGTATCGCCAGCTCAAGCGCGCCCGGGTGGAAATAACCAATCGCCTAGTGGCCACACGCCTGCTGACCGATGCCGACGGCGCGGTCAACGGCCTGATGGGTTTCGACTGCCGCACCGCCGATTTCCACGTGATCAAGGCCAAGGCGGTGATTCTTTGCTGCGGCGCGGCCGGACGTCTCGGGCTGCCGTCTTCCGGCTACCTGATGGGTACCTACGAGAACCCGACCAATGCCGGCGATGGCTACGCCATGGCGTATCACGCCGGTGCCGAGCTGGCCAATCTGGAGTGCTTCCAGATCAACCCGCTGATCAAGGATTACAACGGCCCGGCCTGCGCCTACGTGACCGGCCCGCTGGGGGGCTATACCGCCAACAACAAGGGCGAGCGCTTCATCGAATGCGACTACTGGAGCGGCCAGATGATGTGGGAGTTCCATCAGGAACTCGAGGGCGGCAACGGCCCGGTGTTCCTCAAACTCGATCACCTGGCCGAGGAAACCATCCAGAACATCGAGGAAATCCTGCATAGCAACGAGCGCCCCAGCCGCGGCCAGTTCCATGCCGGGCGTGGCACCGACTACCGCTCCAGCATGGTCGAGATGCACATCTCCGAGATCGGCTTCTGCAGTGGCCACAGCGCTTCCGGCGTGTGGGTCAACGAGCGGGCGGAAACCTCGGTCAAGGGCCTGTATTCGGCCGGAGACATGGCAGCGGTGCCGCACAACTACATGCTCGGCGCCTTCACCTACGGCTGGTTCGCGGGCAACAACGCTGCCGACTTCGTCGCCGAACGCGACCACAGCGCACTGGATCAGGCGCAGATCGACGCCGAGCGGGCGCGGGTCTACGCGCCGCTGAACCGCGAGCACGGCCTGCCGCCGGCGCAGGTGGAGTACAAGCTGCGCCGCTTCGTCAACGATTACCTGCAGCCACCCAAGGTCACCAGGAAGATGGAGATCGGCCTGCAGCGTTTCGCTGCCATCGAAGCGGATCTGGGCGAGCTGAAGGCCAGCAACGCCCACGAACTGATGCGCGCCATGGAAGTCAGCGTGATCCGCGACTGCGCCGAGATGGCCGCCCGCGCCTCGCTGTTTCGCAAGGAAAGCCGCTGGGGCCTGTATCACCACCGGGTCGATCACCCGCAGCGCAATGACGCCGAATGGTTCGTGCACTGCCACCTGAAAAAGGACGAACACGGCCAGATGGTCAGCTTCAAGAAGCCGGTCGAGCCCTACCTGATCGCTCTGGATGATGAGGAGCAGCAGGCCTACAACCGCCTGCGGGTAAAGACCGAAGCGGCGTGAGCAGGGTGGGCTTTGGCCCACCAAGTGGCATCAGGCTGAGCTTTCCCGGTGGGCTGAAGCGGATTGCCGTGGGCCCACCCTACATCCTAGAAAAACACGAGAGCCACAGGCTCCGAGGACACCGTGATATGGCCTTCCAGCCCCAGGAAATCCTGTTTCGCAGCAATGCGCCCGTGACCATCGACGAAGACAAGTGCATCGCCCACAAGGGCTGCACCGTGTGCGTCGATGTCTGCCCGATGGATCTGCTGGCGATCAACCCGGCGACGCAAAAGGCTTACATGGCTTTCGACGAGTGTTGGTACTGCATGCCGTGCGAGAAGGATTGCCCGACCGATGCGGTGCGCGTCGAGATTCCTTATCTGCTGCGTTGAACAAAGCGCGACCTGGAGTTTTGTAGGCGCCCGCTTGCGGGCGATCAACGGGAAAGCATCGCCCGCAAGCGGGCGCCTACGGAATTCAACGCTCGAGACTCTGCAGCTAGCGCGAAGCTTATCCACCGAATATCCAACATAAAAAAGCAACACGCCATCCGGCCAACCACCGGACGCCTGATCAACAGACCCCTCGTTTCCCACCGGCCGACCACCCGGCGGAGACGATTCCAATACCTATTGATTCGAGGGGAGACACCCATGCACTTGCGTACCACTCTGGTCGGCCTCGCGCTGGCCATCGGCAGCATCACTGCTCAGGCGCAATCCAACCAGGAGCCGATTCGTATCGCCATCGGCACTCAGGACACCACCATCAACTGCGCCACCGGCGGGTTGTTGATCCGCGAGCTCGGCCTGCTCGACAAGTACCTGCCGCGCGACGGCAAGTACAAGGACGCCAAGTACGAAGTGGAGTGGAAGAACTTCACCAGCGGCGCGCCCCTGACCAACGAAATGGTCGCCGGCAAGCTCGACTTTGGCGCCATGGCTGACTTCCCCGGTTCGTTCAATGGTGTGGCCCACCGCGATGCCGGCAAGCAGAGCCTGTTCATCACCGTGTTGTCGGGCAGCACCAAGGGCAGTGGCAACGGCATCGTGGTGCCGGCATCCTCCAGCGTGCAATCGCTGGCCGAGCTCAAGGGCAAGACCATTTCCGTGCCGTTCGCGTCCACCGCCCATGGCATGCTGCTGCGCGCCGTTGCCGCCCAGGGCTGGGATCCGCAGAAGGACGTGCGCATCATCGCCCAGGCCCCGGAAATCGCCGGCTCGGCGCTGCGCAGCAATCGCATCGAGGCCCACGCGGACTTCGTGCCGTTCGCCGAACTGTTCCCCAACCGTGGCTTCGCGCGCAAGATCTACGACGGCTCCCAGGCGGATGCACCCACCTTCCATGGTGCGCTGGTGGATGCCGACTACGCCAAGAAGTACCCGGAAGTGGTCACCGCGTACCTGCGCGCCGGCCTGGAAGCGGATCGCCTGTTCGCAGCCGAGCCGGAGAAGTACAGCGAGCTGATCGAGAAGGTCACCGGTATCGAGGCCGAGGTGAATTACCTGTTCCACGGCCCGCTCGGGTTGCAGACCCGTGACCTGACCTGGAAGCCCGAGTACCGCCAGGCGGTCACCACCTCCATCGAAACCCTCAAGTTGCTGAAGAAGACCGACCGCGGTCTGAACGTCGAGCAATTCGTCGACGATCAGTACATCAAGGCTGCCTTCAAGGCCGAAGGTGGTGATTACGCACAGGCGCTGGCCAATTACGCACAGCTGCCGCTGAAAGCCAATGATGCCGTGACCGGCCAGCCGATCACCGATTTCAAGCGCGTGGCGCAGATCTGGGTGCGTGGCGAAAGCAAGGTACGTCACTACGCCTCACCGGAAGCGGCCTTCAAGGCGCTGGCGCAGCTCGAGGAAGAGGGCAAGGACATCCGTGCCATCTACGCCCAGGCCAGCGACAGCGGCATCAAGCTGCTGGCCAACCAGGCCTGGTTCGTACGCAACGGCAAGGGCGAACTCAACGCCTTCCTGCTCAAGGGCCAGGCTGAAGCCTATGCCAAGGCTCACGGTGGTGAAGCGCTGGACTTCGGCAGCGCCAACCAGCGCCTGGTAGCCGCACGCTGATCGGCCCGCTGCGCCATGCCTCCCGTGGCGCAGCACCTTACTGGAGCCTGATGATGACTTCTCTACACCGTTGGCCGTTGCGCCTGGCGTCGTTGGCGTTCTGCCTGCTGTTCTGGCAGGTGGCGACCAGCTCGCGCCTGGATCTGGGGCTGCTCACCTTCATCTACGTGCCCACGCCCAAGTCGGTGGTCGATGCGGCCATCGCGCTGATCGAATCCAGCAGACTCTGGGATCACGTCGGCGCCAGCCTGGGGCGGGTATTCAGCGGTTATCTGATCGCAGCGCTGCTGGGCGTCACCCTGGGCATCGCCATCGGCCGTTCCCGCTGGGCCGAAGACAGCCTGCTGCCGCCGCTGGAGGTACTGCGGCCGATTCCTGCCGTGGCCTGGATTCCCCTGGCGATCCTGATGTTTCCCTCGTCGGAACTGTCGATGATCTTCATCACCTTCACCGGTGCGCTGTTTCCGGTGCTGCTCAATACCGTGCACGGGGTGGAGGGTGTCGATGCCCGTTTGATCGCGTCGGCCCGCAGCCTTGGCGCAGGGCGCCTGGCGATCCTGCGTGAGGTGGTCCTCCCGGGCGCTGCGCCGAGCATCGTCACCGGCCTGGCGATCGGCATGGGCACCTCCTGGTTCTGCCTGGTCACCGCGGAAATGATCTCCGGGCAGTTCGGCATCGGCTATTACACCTGGGAGTCGTACACCATCCAGAACTACCCGGACATCATCGTCGGCATGCTGCTGATCGGCCTGCTCGGCATGGGCAGCAGCCTGCTGGTCAAGCGCCTCGGCAGCCTGCTGACGCCCTGGTATCGCAGCGGAGGGCGTCGCTGATGAGCATTCATGAAACCGGCCTGTCGGCCGGACGCATCGATATCGAGAAGCTGACCATCCGCCTCGGCGAGGGCGTGCAGGCGTTCGAAGCCGTGCAGGCGCTGGACTTCTCCATCGCCGCTGGCGAATTCGTGTGCATTCTTGGCCCCTCCGGCTGCGGCAAGTCGACCTTGCTCGGCGCCCTGGCCGGACACCTGACGCCCAGCGCCGGTAGCTTGCGAGTCGATGGCCAGGCGGTGGATGGCCCGTCACCGCAGCGTGGCATGGTGTTCCAGCATCACACCCTGTTGCCCTGGCGCAGCGTGCTCGACAACGTCGCCTTCGGTCTGAAGATGCAGGGCATCGGCAAGGCTGAACGGCAGCAGCGGGCGCGTGAGTTTCTCAACCTGGTCGGCCTGCAGGATTTCGCTGCGCGCTGGCCCAATCAGCTCTCCGGCGGCATGCAGCAGCGCGCCGAGATCGCCCGGGTGCTGATCAACCGTCCACGCCTGCTGTTGATGGACGAACCCTTCGGCGCGCTGGACGCGCAGACCCGCAGCAAGATGCAGGAGTTGCTGCTGGATATCTGGGGCAGGGTGCGCACCACCGTGGTGTTCGTCACCCACGATATCGACGAAGCCCTGTTCCTGGCCGATCGCATCTTGGTGATGAGTCCGCGGCCGGGACGTTTCATCGAAGACCTGCGCCTGGACTTTCGCCGTCCGCGGCATGCTGGCCTGTTGACCAGCCCGGAATTCGTGCAGCTCAAGCGCCACTGCCTGGAGCTGCTGCGCCATGAAGAAGGTCGCGAGCTGCCACGCCTGACCCCGCTCGGGCTGCCCACCGAACATCCGCCATTGCGAGTTGCCCTATGACCGACCTGAGCACCTATGTAAGCACCGATAACCCTGACATTCTCGACCTGCTGCCACGCCTGCAAGATGAGGACGCCGGCGTGCGCCGCATCGCCCTGATCGAACTGGCCGACCTGGAGGAGCCGGACGCCTTGCCCTGGCTGACCCATGCCCTGACCCAGGACGCGTCTGCCGACGTGCGCGCCGAGGCGGCTCGCCTGCTGGAGGCCTGGGAGGATCCCGAAGTGGTAAATGGCCTGTGCGCTGCCCTGACCGATGCCGACGCCCGCGTGCGCGGCGCCGCAGCCCAGAGCCTCAGCGAGTTGAAAACCGCCGACGCCGGTCGCGTGGTGCTGCCCTGGGCCAGGCATGCCGACCCGTTCGTGCGGGCCAGTGCCTTGCGAGCCCTGCGCGAGTTGCGGCTGATCGACAGCGTACCCACCGCCGTCGCCGCGCTGCAGGACAGCGATGCCTTCGTGCGCCGTGAAGCGGTAGGTATCCTCGGCTGGTTGAAACAGTCCGATGCGCTGCCGCAACTGGCGCGCCTGGCCAGCGACGATACCGATACCGAAGTACGCCGTGCCGCCACCGGTGCGCTGGGGCTGGCCAGCGACGACAGCGTGCTGCCAGCCCTGCAGACGGCGCTCAAGGATCGCGAATGGCAGGTGCGTGAAGAGGCCGCCACCACCCTCGGCAAAGTTGGCCACGCGGGTGCCGGCCCTGCGCTGCTGGAGGCGCTGAGCGACAGCTACTGGCAGGTGCGGCTGCGTGCGGTGCGCTCGCTCGGCCGCCTGCGATTCGCCGCGGCCCTTGAGGCGCTGGTGGAACTGCTCGGGCACGCCATCAGCAACCTGCGCAAGGAGTCCGCGCTGGCGCTTGGCGAGCTGGGCGACGCTCAGGCACTGCCCGCATTGCTGGCCGTCGAGCACGATGCCGACCCGGAAGTGCGCAAGGCGGTGCGTATCGCCATCGGCCAGTTGCGACTGCAAAAGTCATGAACCAGGTACCCGTCGCAATACGTAACAGTGCCACGCAAGCGACATTGAGCGTGGATTGGGGGCAAGGGCAGGTACAGGTGCTTGCCCACGGGCGCCTGCGTGCCGGGTGTCCGTGCTCGAAATGCCGGGCGGCTCGGCTGGCGCAGCGCATCGACGTGGTAGCGGATGGCGTCCGCATCACGGCAGTTCACGCACAGGGCTATGGGCTGCAATTGGTGTTCGACGATGGCCACGACCGCGGCATCTACCCCTGGAGCTATTTGCGTGAACTGGGGGAGGTGGCAGGTTGAGTTGACCGGGCTTGTCGCATGGCCTGCTCGTCACGGCGTCAGCCGCGGAATGAGCGAAATCGCCCCGCGGCGACCAGAAAATGGCGTCGAACACCCATTTTCGCAGGCGCCCCGATGCTGTCGGACCGTGCCACGCGGCGAATGGTGGGTACGGCGCGGATGCAGAGAATGGCTACCATCGCATTCGCGCCGAGGGCGGCGCTCCTACCGGCATGGCTTCACCCCAACGATTTCGCAGGCGCCCCGATGCCGTCGGACCGTGCCGCGGCGAATGGTGGGTACGGCGCGGATGCAGAGAACGGCTAGCATCGCATTCGCGCCGAGGGCGGCGCTCCTACCGGAATGGCTTCACCCCAACGATTTTGCAGGCGCCTCGATACTGTAGGAGCCCGCTTGCGGGCGAATGGTTGTCGCGCCACAGACCTGGAGAGACGGCTGTGAACGCGCCGCGCCGAGAGGCTGATGCAGGCGCTTAGCCCTTGTTCTTGCGCTGCGGTTTGGGCCGGCCTTGCACGCACTTGAAGCGTGGTTCGGTCTTGCAGATCACGTAGATGCGACCCCGGCGCTTGACGATCTGGCAATCGCGGTGGCGCAGTTTGGCCTGTTTCAGCGAGGCGACGACTTTCATGAGCGGGCTCCTGCGAAACCGGCGAAGCGTTTGTTGAAGCCGGCCACCCGACCTTCGCTTGCCGTCTGGCGCTGCTGGCCGGTGTAGATCGGGTGCGACGCGCTGGAGATATCGAGCGTGACGTAGGGATAGGTGTTGCCGTCGCTGTGCTCGCGGGTCTTGTCGGTGCTGACGGTGGAACCGATCAGCCAATAGGTGTCGGCCGAGACATCGTGAAACAGCACGGGGCGGTAGTCGGGGTGGATACCAGGTTTCATGAGCACTCCAATAAATACGTTATAAGGTAACAATATCAAGTCTTGTTGATTTTGGTTCTCATTTCAAGCCCGAATCCGAATTTTTCCACCACGGTGTCGATCGGCTCCATGGATCTTTCGATCAGGAGCTGAAGCGAGCACTCAACTCGACTTGCTAAATTGTTATATTGTAACAATAATGGCCGCCAGCATTAGCCGCACAGGTGCTGCAACGGCTTCGGTATGTCGAGATGAATGCGCAGAAACTGCAGCGAAGCGCTGCAGGGCAGCGACCTAATCGTTTAAGATGCCGCCCGCCGGTTTCCGCGAGGAATTAATAGGGAATCCGTCGCCATTTCTAATGGCCAAACGGAACTGCCCCCGCAACTGTAGGTACCGAGCAGCGCTGCATTCGTGTCACTGGGGGCGACCCCGGGAAGGCCACAGCGCTGCCGCGACGTACCAGTCAGGAGACCTGCCGGCGTCGGTCCGATCAGCTGCAATCCAGCTGTGTTTGGACACTGCAATCGAACCAGCCGGCGGGGTGTCCGGGAGGGGGCATCCGTAATCACCTTCCTCATGGACAGGTGCGGCCATGGCCGCTTGGCGTGATGTGTTCTCCAGCCTGCGCACTGCCATTTATGCGTATCTGTTGATTGGGAGATCACCCGCATGACCGTGTCTCGTTTTGCCGTTCTGGCCGCCACCCTTGGCCTGTCTTCGATGGCGCTGGCCGCCACCCCGACTCGTTACCCCCTGACCCTCGAGAACTGCGGCCATGAGCTGAGCTTCGCCGCTGCGCCGAAGAGCGCCGTGACCATCGGTCAGGCCGGCACCGAAATTCTCTATTCCCTCGGGCTTGGCGACCGTCTGGTGGGTACCTCGCTGTGGTTCAGCAACGTGCTGCCCGAGTTCGAGGCGCAGAATGCCAAGGTCGAGCGCCTGGCCGATAACGACCCGAGCTTCGAGTCGGTGATCAACAAGCGCCCCGGGCTGGTGGCCGTGCAGTTCGAGTGGATGGTGGGCAAGCAGGGCGTGGTCGGCACCCGTGAGCAGTTTCACGCGCTGAAGATTCCGACCTACATCATGCCGTCCGACTGCGAGGGCAAGGACAATCTGGTAGGTGCCGACGGTACTCGCCTGCAGCCGTTCCAGATCGACAGCCTGTACAAGAGCATTCAGCAGCTGGCGCAGATATTCGACGTGCAGGCTGAGGGCGACAAGCTGGTCGGCAGCCTGCAGGAGCGACTCGGCAAGGCGGTTGCAAATGCCGAGCAGCGCCAGGCGAAGCAGATCTCCGCCGCGTTCTGGTTCTCCAGCGCCGACCTGGATCTCGACCCCTACATGGCCGGTCAGAAAGGCGTTGCCGATTACATGATGAAGTCGCTGGGGCTGCAAAACGTGGTCGAGTCCAGCGAAGAGTGGCCAACCGTCGGCTGGGAAACCCTGGCCAAGGCCAACCCGACCGTGCTGGTGCTTGCGCGCATGGATCGCCGCCGTTTCCCGGCTGACGACGTGGAGAAGAAACTCGAGTTCCTGCGTAATGATCCGGTCGCCAAGCACATGGATGCGGTGAAGAACGGCCGCATCGTGATTCTCGATGCCGACGGCATGCAGGCTTCGCTGCGCATGATCACCGGCATCGAAACCCTGGCCAAGGCCGTTGACGGGTTCGATCTGCAGAAATGATTGCCCGTGGCTCCCGCCTGTTCCTGCTGACCATCGTCTGCCTGCTGTTGCTGGCCGTGGCGGTGGTCGTCGGTGTGGCGCTGGGTGAAACCCGCATCCCGTTGTCGGTGGTCTTTCAGGTGCTGGCCAACAAACTGTTCGGGGCGGGCTTCGTGCTCGATCCGATCGACGAGGGAATCGTCTGGAACTACCGCCTGACCCGGGCCCTGGTGGCCGCCTGCTGCGGCGCCGGGTTGGCGGTTTCCGGTGTGGTGCTGCAGGCGCTGTTGCGCAATCCGCTGGCCGATCCCTATCTGCTGGGGATTTCCGCAGGTGCCTCCACTGGAGCGGTTTCGGTGGCGCTGCTGGGGCTCGGCGCAGGCATGCTGTCGCTGTCCATGGGCGCCTTCATCGGTGCGATCGCCGCCTTCAGCCTGGTCGCCTTGCTGGCAAGGGCTGCGGGCGGCGGTGCGCTGAATGGCACCGGGCAGATCATTCTTGCCGGTATCGCCGGCTCCCAACTGTTCAACGCGCTGACCTCGTTCCTGATCACCAAGTCGGCCAGCGCCGAGCAGGCCCGGGGCATCATGTTCTGGCTGCTCGGCAACCTCAGTGGTGTCAACTGGCACGATGTCGCCCTGGCCGTACCCGTGGCGCTGGCCGGGGTGCTGCTGGTGGCCTGGCATACCCGCGCGCTGGATGCCTTCACCTTCGGTGCCGAATCGGCTGCGTCGCTGGGCGTACCGGTGCGCCGGGTGCAGGCCACGTTGATCGCCTGCGCGGCGCTGGTCACGGCGGTGATGGTGTCGATCGTCGGCTCCATCGGCTTCGTCGGTCTGGTGATCCCTCACGCTGCACGGCTGCTGGTCGGCGTGCGGCATGGCCGGCTGGTGCCGGTCGCGGCCCTGACTGGCGCGGTGTTCCTGATCGCCGCCGACGTGCTGTCGCGTACGGTGATCAAGGGCCAGGTACTGCCCATCGGTGTGGTCACCGCGTTGATCGGTGCGCCGGCCTTCGCGGTGATTTTGGTACGCGGGAGGCGGGCGCGGTGAGTACGGTGCTGCAGTGCAGCGACCTGGGCTGGTCGGTGAAGGGTAGGGCGATCGTCGCCGGCGTCGATCTGCAACTGCATCAGGGCGAGACGCTCGGCCTGATCGGTCCCAATGGTTCGGGCAAGTCGACCTTGCTCAAGCTGCTGTCCGGCATCCGCACGCCGGGCAGCGGCCAGGTGCACCTGCAGGGCAAGCCGCTGGGTGGCCTGAGTCGCCGGGATGTCGCCCGCCAGTTGGCATTCGTCGAGCAACAGGCCGACACCGGTGACGCGGTGACGGTGCGCGATGCCGTCGAACTGGGCCGCACGCCCTGGCTGTCGGCCTTGCAGCCCTGGTCGGCGGAGGACGAACGGATCGTCGTTCAGGCACTGGCCGATGTGGACATGGCCGAAATGCCGGAGCGAGCCTGGAGCACCCTGTCGGGCGGTGAACGCCAGCGCGTGCACATCGCTCGGGCACTGGCGCAGAAACCGCAGATCCTGCTACTCGACGAACCCACCAACCATCTGGATATCCAGCACCAGCTGTCGATCCTCAATCTGGTACGAACGCTGCCGGTGACCACGCTGATCGCCTTGCATGACCTCAACCAGGCCCTTGAGTGCGACCGCCTCGGGGTGATGGAGCGCGGTCGACTGGTGGCGCTGGGGGCACCGGCCGAGGTGCTGACCACCGAGCGTTTGCGCGACACCTTCGGCGTACGCGCCCGCTACCTGGTCGACCCTGAAGACGGTGCCCGGGTACTGCGCTTTCAACCTATCTGAGACGAGTCTTTTGTCATGCGTTTTTCGCCGCTCTTCGCTTTGCTCGCTACGCTTGTGTTCACAGCTCCGGCATTGGCCGAAACCCACGAAGTGAAAATGCTCAACCGTGGGGAGTCCGGTTCGATGGTCTATGAACCGGATTTCCTGGCCATCGCCCCCGGTGACAGCGTGACGTTCATCGCCACTCACCCGACCCACAACGCTGCCAGCATCCCCGGCCTCCTGCCGGAGGGCGCCGAGCCGTTCAAGGGCAAGATCAACGAAGAGATCGAGGTGACTTTCAATGAGGCAGGGCTCTATGGCATCCAGTGCATTCCGCACTTGGCGATGGGCATGGTGATGCTCATTCAGGTCGGTGATCAGCCGGTCAGCGCGGCGCAGATTCCCGCGCAACTGCCGGCGCGAGCCAGGCAGCGTCTGGAACAGATCGTCCAGCGTGCGAGCGAATGAGCCAGCCATGAGCCGGGTGCTGGGTACCTTCGCCAGCCTGTCACCCGCCGCACGGGTGCTGGTGCTCAACAGCCTGGCGTTCAACTTCGGCTTCTACATGCTGGTGCCGTATCTGGCCGGGCACCTCAGCGAGAGCCTCGGGCTGGCGGGTTGGGCGGTGGGCCTGGTGCTCGGCATCCGTGTGTTCAGCCAGCAGGGGCTGTTCCTGTTCGGCGGCTTGCTGGGTGACCGCATCGGCTACCGTCGCGCCATTCTCATCGGTTGCCTGGTGCGCTGCGTGGGGTTTGCCGTGCTCGGCTTCTCGGAAAGCCTGGCGATTCTGCTGCTGGCCGCCTGCGTCAGCGGTTTTGCCGGTGCGCTGTTCACGCCTTGTGCCCAGGCCTACCTGGCCGATGAGTGCCAGGACATGCAGCAGCGCAAGCGCGCCTTCGCCCTGCAGAACATGGCCAGCACCGCCGGCATGCTGCTCGGGCCGCTGGCAGGCCTGCTGCTGATCGGCATCGATTTCGCGGTATCCGGCAGTGTGGCAGCCGGGCTGTTTCTGCTCATGACCCTGGTGCAGTGGCGCTTTCTGCCGAGCAAGGAGCTGGTTTCCGGTGACGAGCCGGTGACCATGCTGCGCCAGTGCCTGGACATGCTCCAGCAGTGGTCATTCCTGCGCTTCGCCCTGTTGGCTGCAGCCTATCCGTTGTTGTTCCATCCGCTTTATCTGGCGATCCCGGCCTACAGCCACGCCCACGGCGGCGGCCAGGCGTGGATCACACGGGTATTCGTGATCACCGCGCTGGTTGGCGTGCTGCTGCAGATGCCGATCAGCGCGCTACGCCAGCGTTGGCTCAGCGAGGGGCAGGGCATGGGCCTCGGCCTGGCGTTGATGGCGGTCAGCTACGCGCTGTTGGCCGAACCTTTCGCCAGTCTGTTGAGCCCGTATTGGGCGGTTCTGCTGATGGCCGCTTTGCTTAGCCTCGGCAGCCTGCTGGTACTGCCGCTGCTGTCGGCCCACGTGCCTCATTACGCCCGGCGCGGGCAGCTGGCCGCCTATTACGGCTTCTTCGCCGGTGTGGGCGGGTTGGCGGCGTTGTTCGGCAATGTACTGATCGGCCGGCTGCTGCCCGCTGAGCAGGCGCCGCCACAGTTACTCTGGTGGGCGCTGGTCGGCATTGGCCTGGCTGCGGCTTTCGGCTTGGCCCGACACATGGCCGGTTTGAGCCGTAATAGCACGCAACCATGAGCCGCCAAGCCAGCATGCAGGGTGCGGTAGCATGGGGCGATTCACGCTGCTGGAGCTACCCGTGTCGATCCGTCTGAAACTCGCTGCCGGGTGCCTGCTGGCCCTGTCCTGGGCCGTGCCGGTGCAGGCCGCCTTCACCTTGCCCGGCGATGCCATGCGCTGCACCCGCAGCGCCACGCTGCTCAATTGCGCGGATCGTTTCGGCAACCACTACGGTATCGCTCAGCGCGGTAACGACACGCTGATGCGTGGCTTCGACGCTATCAGCGGGCAGACCTGGGCGCAGACCAGCACCACCTATGGCCGCTTGCAGCTGTTCACCGGCGTCGCCAGCAATGGCGAGCTGTGGGTGGGCTCCAGCAGGCGCATCGGCTGGAACGTGGTCAGCCGGCTTTCCAGCTCCAACGGCGAGCGTGAGCGGGTCAACTGCAACCGCATGATGGGCTGCCGATAGGCAGCCGTTGCCTTCGACTGGACGGCCCCACGCTCTGCGCCCAGCCTGGCGTCAGCTGAACCGAGGCAGGCGCTGGTCGCGCTCGGCCGAATCGTCCTGCTGTTCGTGCTGCGGCAACCCGGCAACTTTCAGCGTCGGCATCTTTTCACCCACCAAACGCAGATCGCGACGCGGCAGGGCGAAGCGCACATCCAGTTCGCGCAGGGCATCGAGCAGCTGCAGGTTGATCTCCTGCTGGATATCCATGTACTGGTTGTAGTCCGAACTCTGCACGATGTAGACCACTTCGAAGGTCAGCTGGCTCTCGTCGAAGCCGAGAAAGTGCGCGCGGTCGAACTTGGCCTTCGGGGTCGCACGGATGATGTCGCCGACCTTCTCCGATACCTGGCGAACCTTGTCGCTCGGGGTGTCGTAGCTGACGCCGAACTTGAAGACGATGCGCCGCGTGTCCATGCGCTTGTAGTTGTGCACGATCTGGCGCAGCAGGTCGGCGTTGGCGCACACCACCTGTTCGCCGCTGAGGCTGCGGATGCGCGTGGTTTTCAGGCCGATATGCTCGATGCTCCCGGCCACTTCTCCGAAAACCACGAAATCGCCGATCTCGAACGGTTTGTCGACGCCAATCGACAGCGAGGCGAATATGTCGCCCAGCACCGTTTGCACTGCCAGGGCGATGGCAATACCGCCAACCCCCATGCTGGCCACCAGCGCGGTGATGTCCACACCCAGGTTGGCGAGGATCGACAGCAGCATCACCGACCACACCACGATCAGCACCATGATGCTGACGATGGTGGTCATTACCGGGTTGAAACTGCCGCCCCCGTTCTTGCCGACCACCAGGCTGCGTGCCCAAAGGCGTACGCCGGTATCCACCCACAAGGCGATCTGCAGGGCGAGGGCAACGAACCAGGTGTGGCTCAGGGCTGCCTGCCAACTGCCGGGCAGGTCCGGCAGGCGCAGTGCCAGCAGCAGCGAGAAGGCGAGCAGCAGCAAGCGGCTGGTCCGCCCGATCACCACCGCGACGAAGTGCTGCCAATTACCGTCCTGGCCTTTCGACCAGGTGGTCAGGCGCTTGTGCACGACGCCGACCACGGTACGCAGCACGGTGTAGATCAGTGCAGTAGCGATCACGACGATACCGACGCCGAGCCATAATTCGCGATCGAGCCAGATGTTCCACTGTTCCATTTCGGGTCCCCTGAAAAAGCCAATACAGTTTTCTGTAGGCCTCAGGGCCCAGAAGTTCCCCCTCAATGGTCCGCGGGTTCTGCACTACCGCCGCACACCCGCGTGTCACGAGCGAAGGTCTGAGCTATCGTGTAGAGGCAGCGATCGGCAAGGGCTCTGGGCGCTCATCAGCGACGCCGGCCGGGCGCGGCCGTGCAGCGCGACCAACGACAACCTTGCCGTAGATGCTGTTAAACCCGATGCGAGCACCAAGTATGCTCGCCTGGAGGATGACGTGACTTTTTATAGCCTGGATCTGCTGCTGATTCTGCTTCTGGTTACCGCACTGTTCACTGCCTTGCCGATCATCCTCATGCGCAGCCTCTGACCTGCTGCGCAATCATCGTTCCGCTGGCCGATCATCTGGCGGATCGACGCATCCGAACTGCGTTCGCTGTGGTTGGCGATGGGCAGGGGCTGGCTCGTTTCAGCCAGCAGCGGATTGCCCGAGCAATTCATGAAAGCGCGACGGTTCGACCTGCTGAATCAACAGCAGGGCGCCGACGGTGCTCGCCGGGGTGCCTGGCAGATAGGCTGCCGGTATGACGCCGGGCAGTCGAGCCTGCCAGGCAGCGATCAGGTCGGCGGGCTCCGCGCCGTTGCCGAGGAGTTCGTCGAGGTTGATCTGCACGCCCATGTTGGCAGCCAGGCGTATGGACCGCCGCAGCAGCATTTCAGCCATTTCGTGCTGCTCGACCGGGCTCCGTGCCTGGTAGCTGGACAACCACTCGCCGATGGGGCGGCGGCACTGCGCCGCGCCTCCGCGAAAGTGCTGTAACAGCAGATAGGCAGTGCCGACCAGCACGATCGCTATGACAGTGAAGACAAGTTCCATCAGGGCTCCTGGCGTGAAGGATCAGCCTGCCCCGGTGGGCGAACAGCATGGCGGCGAAACTACCCGAACTGTCTACAACGACTCAAGTCATTTGCTGGCTTATGGCCATCTTTTTTTGGTCCGTGATCACTGACGGCGAGCGGCAGGGGGCCGCTCGCCGAATGGCTCAGACCTTGAGCACCAGTTTGCCGAAGTTTTCCCCTTTGAAAAGCTTGAGCAGGGTTTCCGGGAAGGTTTCCAGGCCCTCGACCACGTGCTCCTTCGACTTGACCTTGCCGCTGGCCAGCCAACCGCCGATTTCAGCCGCTGCACTGGCGAAGTTGGCCGCGTGATCCATCACCACGAAGCCCTCCATGCGTGCGCGGTTGACCAGCAGGGACAGGTAGTTGGCCGGGCCCTTGACCGCTTCCTTGTTGTTGTACTGGCTGATGGCGCCGCAGATGACGATGCGCGCCTTGGGAGCCAGGCGGCCGAGTACCGCATCGAGGGTGTCGCCACCGACGTTGTCGAAGTACACGTCGATGCCTTTCGGACACTCGCGCTTGAGCGCCTCGGGCAGCGACTCGCTCTTGTAGTCGATGGCCGCATCGAAGCCCAGCTCATCGGTCAGGTAGGCGCATTTTTCCGCGCCACCGGCGATGCCGATGACCCGGCAGCCCTTGAGCTTGGCGATCTGCCCGGCAATGCTGCCCACCGCTCCGGCTGCACCGGAAAGCACCACGGTGTCGCCGCTCTTCGGCGCGCCGACGTCGAGCAGGGCGAAGTAAGCGGTCATGCCCGTCATGCCGAGGGCCGACAGGTAGACTGGCAGGGGTGCACGCTGCGGATCGACCTTGTAGAAGCCCTTCGGCTCGCCGAGGAAGTAGTCCTGCACACCCAGGGCGCCGTTGACGTGGTCGCCGACTGCGTAGTCCGGGTGGTTGGAGGCAATCACTTCACCCACGCCGAGTGCGCGCATCACATCGCCCAGGCCAACCGGCGCGATATAGGACTTGCCTTCGTTCATCCAGCCGCGCATGGCCGGATCCAGCGACAGATAGAGATTCTTGACCAGGATCTGCCCGCTGCCAGGTTCGCCGATCGGTTTTTCCACGTAATCGAACGTATCGCGGCTGACCATACCGGTCGGGCGTTTGGCGAGCAGAAACTGGCGGTTGAGCTGAGTGGACATGGAAAACCTCCGTTGAAATAAGCAGTGGTGATAATCCTCGCCGGGGTATTGGACAAGGATGTCGCAGTGGCCGAATGTCTGTCGATCCATCGAACTGATGGGGCTGGGTTTGCTGCCGCGCCTCATGCGCAGGCCGGCGATTGCCCGCTACAGTGTGGATCAGGATCACGGAAGTCAGACCGCGGAGATGTACCGATGACTGCAAGTCCTTTGCTGAGCGTGTTTCTTCCCCTGGCTCTGGGCATCATCATGCTCGGCCTGGGCTTGTCCCTGACCCTGGCGGATTTCGCCCGGGTGGTGAAGTACCCCAAACCGGTGCTGATCGGCCTGTTCTGCCAACTGCTGCTGTTACCGGTGGCCTGTTTCTTCATGGTGCAGGCATTCGGCCTGGCGCCTGCCCTGGCCGTGGGCATGATGCTGCTGGCCGCGTCGCCTGGTGGCACCTCCGCCAACCTGTACAGCCACCTGGCACATGGCGACGTGGCGCTGAACATCACCCTGACGGCGGTGAACTCGGTTGTCGCGGTGCTGACCATGCCCTTCATCGTCAACCTGTCGCTGGCCTACTTCATGGAGGGCGATCAGGCGATTCCGCTGCAGTTCGCCAAGGTGGTGCAGGTTTTCGCCATCGTACTGGGGCCGGTGGCCATCGGCATGTTCCTGCGTAGCCGCTTTCCAGGCTTCGCCCTGCGCATGGAAAACCCGGTGAAGATCATCTCGGCGCTGTTCCTGCTGCTGATCATCGTCCTGGCACTGGTCAAGGACTGGCAGACCGTGCTCGATTACGCACCGGTAGTCGGTGCCGCGGCCCTGGCATTCAATCTGCTGAGCCTGGCGGTGGGCTACTTCGTGCCGCGCCTGCTCAAACTGAGCCTGCGGCAGGCCATCGCCATCGGCATGGAGATCGGCATCCACAACGGCACCCTGGCCATCGCCCTGGCGCTCAGCCCGGTATTGCTGAACAACAGCACCATGGCGATTCCCGCGGCGCTGTACAGCATCATCATGTTCTTCACCGCCGCCGCATTCGGCTGGTGGGTCAATGCGGCCCATGGCAAGCAGCTGGCGACGGAGGCCGAGCGTAGCGCCTAGAGGCGGGCGCTTCGAGTCGCGGGTTCAGGTAGTCCGGTGCTGGTCGTGGACAATACGCTATCCGCGATAACGCCGGAAAAGCTGTGCGCTACCGGTCCGGTGAGAAATACCGCGCCGCTGCCATCCCAGTGAACCGTCACCGTGCCGCCATCGCATTCGACATCGACGGTGTCGTCCAGCAGGCCGCGACGCATGCCGTTGACCGCGGCGCCGCAGCAGCAGGACCCCGAGCCGAGGGGAATGCCGCCGCCGCGTTCCCAGATGCGCAGCCTGATGCGTTTTCGGTCGATGATCTGCACGAAGTGCACATTGCTTTTGCTGGGGAACAGTGGGTTGATCTCCAGCACCGGGCCGAGTGTGGCGATATCCAGCGCTGTCAGGTCATCGACGAAATAGGTGCAGTGCGGATTGCCCATGCTGCAGGCCGCTGGGGTGCCGGCGAGCGGTAAGGCAACTGTGTCGTGCTCCTCGGCCAGGGGGATATTCGCCCAGCCGAACAGCGGCTCCCCCATGCTCACGACAATGGCTGCATTGCTGGTACGTTCGCAGGTCAGCAAGCCCCGGTTGCTGCGCAGTACCAGCCTGGTGACGCTCGACTCGCGCATCAGCAGGTCCGCAACGCCCCGCGTCGCGCTACCACAGGCATCCAGCATCGAGCCATCGGCGTTCCAGAACGTCAGGCGTGCGTCGGCATCAGCGCAATCGAGTATCACAGCCAGTTGATTGAAGCCGATACCGCGCTTGCGATCGCCCAGGCGTCGAGCCAGGGCGCTTGTTATCGGGTTGAGCGAGTTGCGTGAGTCGACCACCACGAAGTCATCGCCATTGGCGTGCATCTTGTGAAAGCTCAACGGCATGCCAGGGGCCTCGATATGTTCATCGCCGCTCAGACACGTTTGCCGCCATTGAGCAGCGCCAGAGTCAGCAAGCCGGCGACGATGCCCCAGAACGCCGAACCGACGCCGAACAGGGTCATTCCCGATGCGGTGACGAGAAAGGTGATCAGCGCCGCTTCGCGTTCCTTGGGTTCGCTCATGGCCTGGGTCAGGCCGCCGATGATCGAGGCGAACAGTGCCAGGGCGGCGATGGACAGGATCAGCGCCTTGGGCAGTGCAGCGAACAGGGCGGCGAGGGTGGCGCCGAACAGCCCGGCGATGCCGTAGAACACCCCGCACCAGATCGCCGCCGTGTAACGCTTGCGTGGATCCTCATGGGCCTCGGGGCCAGCGCAGATCGCCGCGCTGATGGCCGCCATGTGAATGCCGTGGGAGCCGAACGGTGCCAAGAGGATCGACACCAGGCTGGTGGTGTTGAGCAGTGGCGATGCCGGAACGTCATAGCCGTTGGCGCGCAGCACCGCCATGCCTGGCAGGTTCTGCGAGGCCATGGCGACGATGAACAAAGGAATGCCGATGCTGATCGCCGCGGCGATGGAGAAGCTGGGTGTGGTCCATTCCGGCGTCGCCAGTTGCAACTCGAACTGGGAGAAATTCAGCAGCCCCAGGGTGCCAGCCAGCACACAGCCGACCAGCAGCGCCGCCAGTACGGCGTAGCGGGGCAGCAGGCGTTTGCCCAGCAGGTAGGCGAACAGCATGGCGATCACCAGCAACGGTTGCTGCTCGGCGGCCACGCAGATTTCCAGGGCGATCTTGAACAGCACGCCGGCCAGCAGGGCGGCGGCGATGGAGCCGGGGATGCGCCGCATGATGCGGTCGAAGCTGCCGGTCAGGCCGCAGATCAGAATCAGCGCGGAGCACAGGATATAGGCGCCAATCGCCTCGCTGTAAGGCACGCCGGGCAGGCTGGTGATCAGCAGTGCCGCGCCGGGGGTCGACCAGGCGACCATGATCGGCGCGCGGTAGCGCAGGGACAGACCGATGCAGGTCACCGCCATGCCGATCGACAGCGCCCAGATCCACGAGGAAATCTGCCCGGCGCTGAGCCCGGCAGCCTGGCCCGCCTGGAACATCAGCACCAGCGAGCTGGTGTAGCCCGTGAGCATGCCGATGAAGCCGGCCACCACGGCGGAGGTCGAGGTGTCGGCCAGCGGACGCAGGCGCGCATGGCTGCTCTCGAGCATCACAGCACTCCTTTCATGTCGGCGAAGATCGGGTACAGCGAGGCCACCAGCAGCACCGCCATGCCTATGTTGAAGGCACGCAGTACACGGGGGTTGCGCAACCAGTTGCGCAGCAGCGAGCCGGCCACCGTCCACAGCCCCACGCTGGGGCAGTTGACCAGCGCAAACAACCCGGCGATCAGCAGCACGTTGACCAGGAAGTTCTCCTGCGGCGTGTAGGTGGTGATGGCGCCGATGGCCATCACCCAGGCCTTGGGATTGACCCACTGAAAAGCGGCGGCCTGAAGAAAGGTGAAGGGCTTGCCACGTTCGCCCGTCGTGCTGTCCGGAGCGCCGGAGCCGGCGATCTTCCAAGCCAGGTAGAGCAGATAGGCCGCCCCCAGGTAGCGCAGCAGGGTGTAAAGCGCCGGTACCTGCTCGAATACCTGACCCAGACCGAACCCCACGCACATCACCAGCACCATGAAACCGAGGCTGATACCAAGCATGTGCGGCACGCTGCGGCGCAGGCCGAAGTTCACCCCGGAGGCGAGCAGCATCATGTTGTTGGGGCCAGGTGTCACCGAGGTGACGAAGGCAAAGGCGATGAAGGCGATCAGCAGTTCCGGTGTCATGGCGAATTCTCGTGGTTGAGTTGCCACGATAGGGGCTGCCAGCGCGTTCGTCGCGGTACAGAGGCCGCTATAAGCAGCCATACAGTCGCGCCCGGGTTACTCGGCTGTGCGACCTGTACCGCTCAATGCCTTGTTCACCGCCAGCCAGCCCTCGACCGCGTGCTTGCCGCTGTCATCGAAGGCGCGCTGCAGCAGCTTTACCTGTTCCCGGCGCAAGGCCCGCTCCAGATTGGCGCCTTCGGCGGTAAGGCCGAGCAGGCGTTTGCGCTTGTCATCTTCGGCGGTGACGCTCTGCGCCAGGTGCATCTCCAGCAGCTGGCGCAGGGGAATGCTCAGTGCCTGCTTGCTCACCCCCAGGTAGCCGAGCAGTTCCTTGACGCTCAAGCCGGGATGGCGGGCGATGAAGAACAGGATGCGCTGGTGCACCCGCGACAGCCCCCGGCGCGCGAGCATTTCGTCGGCCTTGGCGGTGAACGCCTGGTAACCGAAGAAGAAGGCTTCCATGGCCGCTTGCTGAGCAGCTGAATTTTTAAGGTCAATCATGTTGACGTATATATCTCGGGCGTCGTACTTTCGGTCAACCAGTTTGACTCAATTTTCCCGACTTATCACCCGGTGACCTCCATGGCCTTCTCCGAACGCATCACCCGCCTGAAAAGCTCCCTGATCCGAGAGATTCTCGCTGCTGCCCAGCGTCCGGAGGTGATGTCGTTCGCCGGTGGCCTGCCTGCCGAAGAGATGCTGCCCACGCTCGACTGGTCGCAGATGCCTACCAGCATGGGCCAATACGGGATGAGCGAGGGGGAGCCGGCGCTGCGTGAAGCCATCGCCGCCGAAGCCCGTGCCCTGGGCGTGCCGTGCGAGGCGAGCCAGGTGCTGATCGTCAGCGGCTCGCAGCAGACCCTCGACCTGGCCAGCAAGCTGTTCATCGACCCAGGTACCAAGGTGCTGCTCGAGGCGCCAACCTACCTGGCTGCGCTGCAGGCCTTCCAGCTGTTCGGCGCCGACTGCATCGCCGTGCCGCAGGAGGCCGATGGCCCGCAGTTGCAGGCGCTCGAAGAGCAGCTGGAACGCCAGCGCCCAGCTTTCGCCTACCTGATTCCGACGTTCCAGAACCCCAGTGCCGTGCGCTACAGCGAGGCCAAACGTGACGCCGTGGCGGCCCTGCTGGACCGTTACCAGGTGACGCTGATCGAGGACGAGCCTTACCGCGAACTGGTGTTCGATGCAGGCAGCGCCACACCGATCGTAAGCCGCCTGCGCAAGGCCAGCTGGATCTACACGGGGACCGTCTCCAAGACCCTGTTGCCGGGGCTGCGCGTCGGTTACCTGATCGCCACGGCGGATCTGTACCCGCATTTGCTGCGCCTCAAGCAGTCGGCGGATCTGCATACCAATCGCGTAGGTCAGTGGCAGGCGCTGCAATGGCTGGGTACCGAGCGCTACAGCGAGCATCTGGCTGAATTGCGGGATTTCTATCGCCTGCGGCGTGATGCGATGCAGGCGGCGCTCGTCGAACATTTCAATGACCTGGCCGAGTGGCAGATTCCCCAGGGCGGTCTGTTCTTCTGGCTGCGCCTCAAGCAGCCCCAGGACACCCGTCTGCTGCTCGACGCGGCGCTGGCACAGAACGTGGCATTCATGCCGGGCGAGCCGTTTTTCATCGACCCGGATCGCGAGCACGGTTACCTGCGGCTGAACTTCAGCCACGTGGCACCGCAACGCCTGGGGGAAGGGCTGCGTCGGCTGGCGGGTGTGGTGCGGCAGGGACTGGCCGCGAACGCGGCGTGACTATCGGACAAGAGGACTTGAACATGTACAAGGTGTATGGCGATTACCGTTCCGGCAACTGCTACAAGGTCAAGCTGATGCTGACCCTGCTCGGCAAACCGTTCGAATGGGTGCCCATCGATATTTTCAAGGGCGAGACACAGAGCCCCGAGTTCCTGGCCAAGAACCCCAATGGCAGGATTCCGGTGCTGGAGCTGGAGGACGGCTCGTACCTCTGGGAGTCCAACGCCATTCTCAATTTCCTCGCCGATGGCAGCGAGTTCCTGCAGACCGAACCACGCCTGCGCACTCAGGTGCTGCAATGGCAGTTCTTCGAGCAATACAGCCATGAGCCCTACATTGCCGTGGCTCGTCGCATTCAGTGGCTCGAAGGCATGCCAGCGGCACGCGCCGAGGAGTACAAGGTGTGCCAGGTGCGCGGCCACAAGGCGCTGCGGGTCATGGAGCGTCAGCTGGAGCAGACTCCGTATCTGGTCGGTGACCGCTACTCCATCGCCGATATCGCCCTGTACGCCTATACCCACGTGGCTCACGAGGGCGGTTTCGACCTGAGCGGCTACCCGGCGGTCAACGCCTGGCTCGATCGTGTCGCCAGCCACCCGCAGCACGTGACCATGCTGGGCTGATCGGCTTTGCGGAGGGTGGGGGCGCAACCCATCGTCCATCCTGCGTTTTGAGTGGTCTCGCGGCGGACAATATCCTGTGGGAGCGGGCCATGCCCGCGAATCGGGCGCATGGCGCCCTCCCACAAGGGAAATGTGGAGTAGGCAGCCGCGTAGGATGGGTGAAACCCATCACCTTGTTTATGGGTTTCACCTACGCGGCCCAATCCATTAGCCCGGATCCAGGAAGCTGTCGCGCGCATGGCGCGCTCCCACAATGAATACGTGGGCGCTGCTACTTTCGCAACAACCGCAACCCGTTAAAGACCACCAGCAAGCTCACCCCCACATCGGCGAACACCGCCATCCACATGGTCGCGTGCCCGGTGACGGTCATCGCCAGGAAGATCGCCTTGATGCCCAGGGCCAGGGCGATGTTCTGCTTGAGGATCGCAGCGGTCTGCCGGGACAGCTGGATGAACGTGGGGATCTTGCGCAAATCGTCGTCCATGATCGCCACGTCGGCGGTTTCGATGGCCGTGTCGGTGCCGATCGCCGCCATGGCGAAGCCGACATCGGCGCGGGCCAGGGCAGGGGCGTCGTTGATGCCGTCGCCGACCATGGCGACCACGCCCTTCTGACCGAGCAGGCCCTCCACCGTGGCCAGCTTGTCGGCGGGCAGCAGGTCGCCGCGTGCTTCATCGATGCCCACCTGAGCGGCGATGGCCTGGGCGGTGTGCTGATTGTCACCGGTGAGCATCAGGGTCTTGATACCCATTTCATGCAGGGTGGCGATAGCTTCACGGCTACTGGCCTTGAGCGTGTCGGCGACCGCGAACAGCGCCAGGGCGCGTTTATCGTCGCTGAGCAGAATCACCGTCTTGCCCTCACGTTCCAGTGCGTCGAGCCGAGCTTCGATCTCCGGCGAGCACAGACCCAGCTCTTCGAGCAGGCGATGGTTGCCCAACTGGTAGCGCTGGCCGTCGATCACGCCGCGCACCCCGCGCCCGGGCAGCGCCTCGAATGCCTGCACGTCGTCGAGCGCGATACCTTGCTCCTCGGCTGCCTTGGCCACCGCCTGGGACACCGGGTGATCGGAGCGAGCGGCCAGGCTGGCCGCAAGTTTGCGGCAGGCATCGGCATCGCCTTGCAGGGCCTGATAGTCGGTCTGCACCGGTTTGCCGTGGGTCAGGGTACCGGTCTTGTCCAGCGCCAGGTGGGTGATGTGCCGGCCGTTCTCCAGGTACACGCCGCCCTTGACCAGAATGCCCTTGCGCGCCGCCGCCGCCAGACCGCTGACGATGCTCACTGGCGTGGAAATCACCAAGGCGCAGGGGCAGGCGACCACCAGCAGGACCAGCGCGCGATAGACCCACTCGAACCAGTCACCATTGAGCAGCAGCGGCGGTACCACGGCCACGGCGAGGGAGAGCAGGAACACCAGTGGGGTGTAGATGCGTGCGAAACGGTCAACGAAACGCTGGGTCGGTGCCCGCGCGCCCTGGGCTTCTTCCACGGCCTTGATGATGCGTGACAGGGCGCTGTTGCTGGCGGCAGCGCTGACCTGGTAGTCCAGCGCGCCACTCTGGTTGATGGTGCCGGCGAACAGGGTGTCGCCCACGCTTTTCTCGATGGGCAGGCTCTCCCCGGTGATCGGTGACTGGTCGACCGTGGAGTGCCCATCGAGCACCTGGCCATCCAGGCCGATGCGTTCGCCGGGGCGCAGGCGAACCACGCTGCCGATGGCCACCTGCGTGACGTCCATTGTCTGCCAGCTGCCGTCGGCCTGACGCACCGTGGCTTGCTCCGGGGTCAGTGCCATCAGGCCACGAATGGCATTGCGCGCGCGATCCAGGGATTTCGCCTCGATCCGCTCGGCGATGGCGAACAGCACCATGACCATTGCCGCTTCGGGCCACTGGCCAATCAGCACGGCGCCGGTCACGGCGATGCTCATCAGCGCATTGATGTTCAGGTTGAAATTCTTGAGGGCGATCCAGCCTTTCTTGTAGACATCGAGCCCGGCCGTAAGGATCGCACCCAGCGCGATCAGCGCGACCACCCACTCCGGCGCGGTGTCGGTGAAGTGCACCAGCTCGGCCATGAATGCCGCCACGCCAGCCACTATCAGTCGCCACGGCAAGCCATCATGGGGTTGCTCGGCAACTACGCTCTGGCTTTCATCGCCTTCGGGCTGCGGGGTGAACCCCAGTTCACGTATGGCCTGCAGCGCTGGCTCGAGGGCGTCCGGACGATGACGAATGGTCAGCACCCGCTGCATCAGGTTGAACTGCAGGGCCTCGATACCGGGCTGACGGGCGAGCTTGTCGGTGATCAGGCGCTCCTCGGTGGGACAGTCCATCTGCTCGATGCGCACCCGGGTCTGTGCTGCCAGCGGCAATGCCTGCATGCCCAGGCTGGCGATGGCCTTGACCAGCAAGGGGGCCGCGCCCGCCTGGTGCTCGACCAGTAGCGTGCGGTTGAGCAGATTGAACTGCATGGCGTGCACTTCGGGCAGATGCTGCAGCTTGCCGCGAATCAGACCTTCCTCCGTAGGGCAGCACATCTGCTCGATGCGCAAGCTACTGTTCTCCATCGCCGGGCCGGTGTGGGCGGCCACGGGCTCAGCGATTGCGGTGATCAATGGGTTGCCCGAGTCGCAGCAAGGCGATGTGTTGTCGCCCGCGCAGCAAGCGTCCTGGGGGCGAACGGGCTTGGGGGTGTTGTCGTGATCGCAGCAGTTGGTCATGGTGCTTCTCCGAATAACCTGTTGCGGAGTGAACACCCTGTAGCCACTATAGGGTCAAGCATTCGAGGATCGGATCATGAAAATTGGCGAATTGGCGGCAGTCACCGGGTGCCAGGTGGAGACCATTCGATTTTACGAGCACCAAGGGCTGCTGCCTGCGCCGCAGCGTAGCGAGGGTAATTACCGGCTGTACCGGCCGGAGCACGTCGAACGGCTGACCTTCATCCGCAATTGCCGCACCCTGGACATGACCCTCGACGAAATTCGCGAGCTGCTCAGCCTGCGCGGCCGTCCATCGGAAAACTGCGAAGCCATCAATACCCTGATCGATGAACACATCGAACACGTCAGTGCACGCATCGCCAGCCTGCAGTCGTTGCAGGGGCAACTGGTCGAGCTGCGCAACAGTTGCTTGGCGGATCAGCAATCGTCGCCCTGCGAGATCATTCGCCAGCTCAGCACCAGCGACAACCTGCATGCCGAGAAGGATGTGTCCCATGTCGGGCGCAGCCATCAGCATTGAGGTGCGTCCAGGAACCACCTGGGTTGAAAGCCGCCTGGACTGCTAGAGGCGCCCTACGAACGCTTCACCCCGCGAAACGCTGATCCAGATAGGCTGCAATGGCCTTGGATTCATACAGCCAGGTGCTCTGGCCATTTTCCTCGATACGCAGGCACGGCACCTTGATCTTGCCGCCCTGGCTCTCCAGTTCGCGGCGCGAGGTGGCGTCGTTCTTGGCGTCACGCAGGGCGACAGGCACATTGAGGGTGTGCAGCTTGCGGCGAACCTTCACGCAGAATGGGCAGGCCTTGAACTGGTAGAGCGCCAGATCACCTGCGGCCTGGTCGACGGCAGCCTGTGCTTCAGGTGCACGCTTCATCTTGGCCGGACGGGTGGCGAGGTCGCCGAGAACGATCAGTTGGCCTAGGCCGAGGCGCAGTGCCTTGATAATCATGGAGAGTACCTGCAGATGTGAACGGCGCGCAGCTTACCCGAGTTGAGCGGTCGGCCCAACCGCCTGGCGGTTGCGGCATAATGCCCCGCTCATGCAACTCCGATGGCCGATGTGATGAAACCCGAAGACCTGAAATTGCTGGTGAGCCGAGAAATGCCCTTCGGCAAATACAAGGGGCGGCTGATCGCCGATCTGCCGGGGCATTACCTGAACTGGTTCGCCCGTGAGGGCTTCCCGAAGGGCGAGATCGGTCAGTTGCTGGCGCTGATGCAGGAAATCGATCACAACGGCCTGTCATCGCTGCTCGACCCCTTGCGCAGCAAACCGCGGCAGCCGTTTCGCGAGTGATCAGCGCTCGCTGAGCCGCTGTTCCAGATGCTCGATGATGCTGTCGGGCTTGAGCACCAGAATATCGCTTTCCAGGCTGTCGAGGATCACCTCGGCGGTGTTGCCGATCAGCGCACCGCTGAAGCCGGTACGCGCGACGGTGCCGATCACCGTCACGGCCGCCTGCAACTGCTGGGCGAAGTGGGGGATCAGTACGTCGGCCGGGCCTTCGGCGATATGCAGGTGTTGGTCGTCGATGTCGTAGGCCTGCTGGAACGCGAGGCACTGTTCGCGGTAGCCGTCCTCGATGGTTTCGCGCAACTGGAAGGTTGGGTCTGCGGCAGCCAGCACGGGCGATGGATGGGCGCTGAGCACGTGCAGTTCGGCTTTCGCCAGGTTGGCGAGGTCATAGCCGTGGTCGACGATACGGGTGTGAAGCGCCCGGTGCTCGCTGTCGGCATTGCCTACGTCGACGGCTGCCAATACCGTGCCGCCGATCCAGGGCGTCTGAGTCTTCACCAGCAGCACCGGGCAGGGGCAGTAGCGCAGCAGCTTCCAGTCATCGGGCGTGAGCAGGGCCTTTTTCAGCAGGTTGTCAGGAAGGTGCTGCTTGATCACCAGACCGCAGCCCTCGGCTTGCTGCACGACACTGACCGTTTCATGCAGGCTGCCATGCCACGCCTGCTCGGTACTGACGCTGTAGCCATCCTGCTGCAGTGCATTGCTGAGCAGCCGCAGGTGGCCGTGATGTTCGCCCGATTCATCGCAAATCAGCAGGTGCAGATGAGACTGTGTCACGCCAGCAATCAGCTTGGCGCGTTTCAGGGCAAGTGCCTCCAGATGATCCGACTGGATGACAACGAGAATGCTGCGGATGGCTTGCATGGGGTTTCCTCGGCGTATGGCTCGCCCTATTCACTATAGATGGCTTGATGCGCCTCGGACCGTGGCTCGGTGGCGCAAGCTGCGGCGGCAGGCTGCATCTTGACCTTCCCGTCGTGGCAAGGTGTAGGTTCTGAGCTCCTATCAATGGTCGAGGACCGTCAATGAAAGCCAAAGCGCTGGGTTTACTTCTGTTTGCCGGGGCGTCCGCACTGACCGCCGGCCTGGCGGCCGCTCAAGATGCCGCCAATGGTCATGCGGGCGGGCATGCCGCACACTCGGCCGAGGTCGCGTCGGCGAAGGCCGGTGCCTCGACGGCCGCCTACCGGGCGATCAACGACAGGATGCACAAGGCGATGGCCGTCACCCTGACGGGCAGTGCCGACGTGGATTTCATGCGCGGCATGATTCCCCATCATCAGGGCGCCATCGAGATGGCCAAGGTCGCGCTGCAGTACGGCAGCGATGCAAGGGTGCGTGCCTTGGCCAGCGAGGTCATTGCCGCGCAGGATCAGGAGATCGGCCTGATGAACGAGTGGCTGGCCGCTAACGCGGCGCGATACGAGGCTACCGTCGACGCCGGCAGGAGCGCTGAAGTCAAGGCCGCGTTCGAGGCCGTCAACCATCGTATGCACGGTGCCATGGCCGTTGATTTGAGCGGTGACGCCGATCAGGACTTCATGCGCGGGATGATTCCGCACCATCAGGGCGCCATCGACATGGCCAAGGTCGCACTGGCTTACGGTTCCGACCCGGCAGTGCTGAAGCTTGCCAAACAGGTCATCGCCGCGCAGGAGCAGGAAATCACCCAGATGAAGGCTTGGCTGGAAAACTGAGCCGTTCGACCAATCCACGCTCTGCGCGGGTCGATAGGCAGGACGCGCCGCTCTGGCGGCCTTATAATGGCCGGCTTATCGACTAACCAGCCGCCAGAGCCCAGACCCGTGTTGTTTCCAGCCACTGCTCCCGATCAGCCATCGCCCAGCCGCCGCAGCGCCATGCCGAACCTGCCGGAAATCCATGAATTTCTCGGTTGCCGCACGCCTCGGGCCTGGGTCGATGCTGCCCTGGCCAACCAGGAAATCATGCTGATCGACCACAAGAACTGCGAGTTCAAGGCCGCCAGCACGGCGCTCAGCCTGATCGCCAAGTACAGTTGCCACGCGGATTTGATCACCATGATGTCGCGCCTGGCCCGTGAGGAGTTGGTGCACCACGAGCAGGTGCTGCGCATCATGAAACGCCGCAGGATCGGCCTGCGTCCGGTTTCCGCCGCGCGCTACGCTTCGGGCCTGCGCAAGGTGACGCGCAATCACGAGCCGTACAAGCTGGTCGACACCCTGGTGGTCGGTGCCTTTATCGAGGCGCGCAGTTGCGAACGTTTCGAAGCGATCGTGCCGCATCTGGACGAAGAGCTCGGCAAATTCTACTTCGGCCTGTTGAAAAGCGAGGCGCGGCACTTTCAGGGTTACCTGAAGCTCGCCTATCAATATGGCGATGCGGCGGATGTCGATCAGGCCATCGAGCGGGTGAGGGCGGTCGAGCAGGAGCTCATCGAATCACCCGATACGGAGTTTCGCTTCCACAGTGGCGTCCCGCAGGCGTAGATCAGTCTTGCGCATCATCCGGGGATGAGAGGTCATTCCCGGGTATCGCTTCGCTCTACGCCGGGCTACCTGTCGTTTCAATCCAGGGCGAAGGCGCTCTGGTTGAAGCCGTTTTCATCGACCTGCAGCGCCCAGCCCTGTTTATCCCAGTCGCCCAGGACGATTCGCCGTGCCGGTTGGCCATCGATCAGCACGTCGTGGGTGGCAGGGCGGTGGGTGTGGCCGTGGATCAGTGTCCGTACGCCATGGGCCGCCATCACCCGCTGCACTTCATCCGGCGTGACGTCGACGATGTCGCTGGCCTTCATGCGGGTCTGCGAGCGACTTTCCGAGCGTAGCTTGCGCGCCAGCTTGTGGCGGGTGCTCAACGGCAGGTTGCGCAGGATGAACAGGCTGATGGGGTTGCGCAGCAGACGGCGCATCTTCATGTAGCCGACATCCAGGGTACACAGGCTGTCACCGTGCATGAGCAGCACCTTCTCGCCAGCGAAGCGCACTTCGTGAGGATCGCCGAGCAGCGTGCAGCCGGCCTCGCGACAGAAAGCCTTGCCAAGCAGGAAGTCACGGTTGCCGTGCATCAGGTAGACCCGCGTGCCGCTGTCGCTCAAGCGACGCAGCGCCTGGGCGATGCCGCGCTGAAAGGGGGTCATGGCGTCGTCGCCAATCCAGACTTCGAAAAAATCGCCAAGGATGTACAGCGCCTCGGCCTGGGGCGCCCGGTGGGCGAGGAAATGCAAGAACGCCCGGCTGATATCCGGGCGCTCCTCTTCAAGATGCAGGTCGGAGATCAGCAGGATCACTCGACGATCTCGGCCTTCTCGATGATCACGTCTTCAGCCGGAACATCCTGATGGCCGGATTTCATGGTAGTGGCGACGCCCTTGATGGCTTCGACCACGTCCAGGCCTTCGACCACTTCACCGAACACGGCATAACCCCAGCCCTGTACGGTCTGTGCGCTGTGGTCGAGGAACGTGTTGTCGGCGACGTTGATGAAGAACTGCGCGGACGCCGAATGCGGTTCCATGGTGCGAGCCATGGCCACGGTACCGGTTTTGTTGCTCAGGCCATTGTTGGCTTCGTTCTTGATCGGCGCCTTGGTCGGCTTCTGCTTCATGCCCGGTTCGAAACCGCCACCCTGGATCATGAAGTTGCCGATCACGCGGTGGAACACAGTGCCGTCGTAATGGCCGCTCTTCACGTATTCCTTGAAGTTGGCGACGGTTTCCGGCGCCTTGTCTTCGAACAGGTTGAGGGTGATGACGCCGTGGTTGGTGTGCAGCTTGATCATGTGGTTATCGCTCTGTCGAGAAAATCGCGGGCTGCTCCCGGTTCGGTACGGACATTTATGTCGCCCGAAGGTCAGGAGCAGGCACCAAGGCCTGTCAGGGGGTTGACAGCTTGGGCTATGATAAGCGCTTTGTTTTAGTCGGCCTACCCTGTGCCGCAATCCGCACGCGCTAAGGACACCATGAGCAAGCCCACCGTCGAAAAAGCCGCCAACTTCCTGCGTCCCCTCGTTCAGGCTGATCTGGACGCTGGCAAGCACGCCAAGATCATCACCCGTTTCCCGCCGGAGCCCAACGGCTACCTGCATATCGGCCATGCCAAGTCGATCTGCCTGAATTTCGGCCTGGCCGAGGAGTTCGGTGGCGAGTGCAACCTGCGTTTCGACGACACCAACCCCGCCAAGGAAGATCAGGAATACATCGATGCCATCAAGGCAGATGTCGAGTGGTTGGGCTTCAAATGGGCCGGCGAGGAGCGTTATGCCTCCAATTACTTCGACCAGCTGCATGACTGGGCCGTCGAACTGATCAAGGCGGGCAAGGCCTATGTCGACGATCTGTCGCCGGACGAGGCCCGCGAATACCGCGGTACCCTGAATACGCCCGGCAAGGACAGCCCGTACCGCGAGCGCTCGGTCGCCGAGAACCTCGATCTGTTCGCACGCATGAAAGCCGGTGAATTCCCGGATGGTGCCCGCGCCCTGCGCGCCAAGATCGACATGGCGTCGCGCAACATGAACCTGCGCGACCCGATTCTCTATCGCATCCGCCACGCCCATCATCACCAGACCGGTGACAAGTGGTGCATCTACCCGAGCTACGACTTCACCCACGGTCAGTCGGATGCCATCGAAGGCGTGACCCACTCCATCTGCACCCTGGAGTTCGAAGACCATCGCCCGCTGTACGAATGGTTCCTGGCCAATCTGCCGGTGCCGGCGCAGCCGCGTCAGTACGAGTTCGCCCGGCTGAACCTGAACTACACCATCACCAGCAAGCGCAAGCTCAAGCAACTGGTCGACGAGAAGCACGTCAATGGCTGGGATGACCCGCGCATGTCGACGCTCTCGGGCTACCGTCGCCGTGGTTACACGCCGGCTTCGATCCGCACCTTCTGCGACATGATCGGCGTCAACCGCGCCGGCGGCCTGGTGGACATCGGCATGCTCGAGTTCGCCATCCGCGAAGACCTGGACGCCAACGCGTCGCGCGCCATGTGCGTGCTCAAGCCGCTCAAGGTGGTGATCACCAATTACCCGGAAGGCAAGGTCGAGAACCTGGAGCTGGCGCGCCATCCCAAGCAGGATATCGGCACCCGCGCGCTGCCGTTCTCCCGCGAGATCTACATCGACGCCGGCGACTTCGAAGAAACCCCGCCGGACGGCTTCAAGCGCCTGGTTCCTGGCGGCGAAGCGCGCCTGCGCGGTAGCTACGTGATTCGCGCCGACGAAGCGATCAAGGATGCCGCCGGCAATATCGTCGAGCTGCGCTGCTCCTACGACGAAAACACCCTGGGCAAGAACCCGGAAGGCCGCAAGGTCAAGGGCGTGATCCACTGGGTCCCGGCGGCCGAGAGCGTCGAGTGCGAGGTGCGCCTGTATGACCGCCTGTTCCGTTCGGCCAACCCGGAGAAGGCCGGTGAAGATGGCGAGCAGGGCGGCAGCTTCCTCGACAACATCAACCCCGACTCCCTGGTGGTGCTCAAGGGGTGCCGCGCCGAGCCGTCGCTGGCCCAGGCTGCTGTCGAAGATCGCTTCCAGTTCGAGCGCGAAGGCTATTTCTGCCTGGACGCCAAGGACTCCAAGCCGGAGGCTCTGGTCTTCAACCGCACCGTCACCCTGCGCGATTCCTGGGGGCAGTAAATGGCACTGAGCATTTACAACACCCTGAGCAAGGTCAAAGAGCCCTTCAAGCCGCTGGTCGGCAATCACGTGCGCATGTACGTGTGCGGCATGACGGTCTACGACTTCTGCCATATCGGCCATGCCAGGGTGATGGTCGCGTTCGACGTGGTCACCCGCTGGCTGCGTCATCGCGGCTATGACGTGACCTACGTGCGCAATATCACCGACATCGACGACAAGATCATCAAGCGTGCCAACGAGAACGGCGAGCCGTTCGAGGCGCTGGTCGAACGTATGATCGCGGCGATGCACGAAGACGAAGCGCGCCTGTCGGTCTTGCGCCCGGACCAGGAGCCACGTGCCACCGGGCATATTGCCGGCATGCACGAGATGATTCAGACCCTGATCGACAAGGGCTATGCCTATGCGCCGGGAAATGGTGACGTGTACTACCGCGTCGGCAAGTTCGTCGGCTACGGCAAGCTGTCGCGCAAGAAGATCGAAGACCTGAAAATCGGCGCGCGCATCGAGGTCGACGAGATCAAGCAGGACCCGCTGGACTTCGTCCTGTGGAAAGGCGTCAAGCCGGGCGAGCCGAGCTGGGCGTCGCCCTGGGGCGCCGGCCGGCCGGGCTGGCACATCGAGTGCTCGGTAATGTCCACCTGCTGCCTGGGCGAGACCTTCGACATCCACGGCGGCGGCCCGGACCTGGTCTTCCCGCACCACGAGAACGAGATCGCGCAGAGCGAAGCGGCGACCGGCAAGCAGTATGCCAATGCCTGGATGCACGCTGGCGCGGTGCGTGTGGATGGCGAGAAGATGTCCAAGAGCCTGGGCAACTTCTTCACCATCCGTGAGGTGCTGGAGAAGTACCACCCGGAGGTGGTTCGCTACCTGTTGGTGTCCAGCCATTACCGCAGCCCGATCAACTACTCGGAAGAAAGCCTCAAGGAAGCCAAGGGCGCCCTGGAACGCTTCTACAACGGTCTCAAAGGCTTGCCCGACGTCGCTCCGGCCGGTGGCGAGGCGTTCGTCGAGCGTTTCGGCGCGGCGATGGATGACGACTTCAACTCGCCGGAAGCCTGCGCGGTGCTGTTCGAGTTGATCCGCGAGATCAACCGCCTGCGCGAAAGCGACCGGCAGGCCGCTGCTGGTCTGGCCGCTCAGCTCAAACAGCTGGCTGGTCTGCTGGGGGTGCTGCAACTGGAGCCGGATGCGTTTCTCAAGGCCGGCGCCGAAGGCAAGGTCGATGCGGCCGAAGTGGAGGCATTGATCGCTGCGCGCCTGCAGGCTCGTGCCGAGAAGAACTGGGCCGAGTCCGACCGTATCCGTGATCAGATCACTGCGCTGGGCGTGGTGCTCGAGGATGGCAAAGGTGGCACCACCTGGCGACTCGCCGAGTAAGCGAGCGTCGCAACGAAAAGGCCGCTGATGCGGCCTTTTCGTTTCCAGAAGCCTGCATCCAATTCGCTATGGGAAAACCATGCTGACGCGTTACAAACTTCTGTTGTCCACCACGCTGGCCCGCTATTTTCCGCGTACCGCCGCTTATCTCGAGGCTGAGAAGCATGCGGCGGCCGAACGCCTGAAGGCTGCACCGAAAGCCAGAGGAAAAACCACCTCTGCCAAAAAAGCTGCAGCTCCAAAACGCGCAGGGAAGGGCGCAAGCTCCGCAACAAAAAAGCCCGTTAGGCGCACGAGCGCCGGTATCTACTCGGCTGCAGCGATGAAAATCAGCTCGGCTCAGGAGCAGGCCATGCGTGACACCGTCGCCCGAGCCGTAGCGGTCGGAGTGGTCGGTGCGCCCTCCGACGAGCAGTGGGCGATGATCCTGGGGCGCGCGCCATTGACGCGCATCTTTGCCGGTGCAGGATCGGGCAAGTCGACGACGCTGGTGCTGCGTGTGGTCTTCATGCTCTGTCACCTGAACATCGAGCCCGAGCGGTTGACGGTGATTTCCTTTACCAACGCATCCTGCGTCGAGCTGCGCGAGCGGCTGCTCAAGGTGCTGGGGTTCTGGTCGTCGCCGGTCGACGAGCGGGCTGTACAGCAGTGCGTGCGTACCTTTCACTCCGCCATGGGCGTGCTGGCCCGTCAGGTATTGGGCAATCCAGGCTGGTTCGAGCAGCTCGGTGATCGACAGGCCTCGCCCGGCGAGCCCGATAATCCGCTGGCCGGCGGGCGTCTGGGGGCTGCGCAGGGGCGGCTGCTCAAAGAGGTCTACCAGGCGTGCTACGCCGAGAGTCCGGCGTTTCGCTCGCAGGTTCACGCCTTGTTGGGTTCGCCAGCGCCGGATGAGCAGAAGCCTTTGCCCAAAGCGCCAATGCAACCATTCAGGCTGGCAGGCGAGCTGCATGCCGCACCACTGTTCGAGGTGTTCCACGGGCAGGCGGGCTTTATCGAGAGCATCGGCATTCGTATCGACCAGCTGGCGGTGGCCGCGGTGCCTTGTTCGGATCAGGAGCGCCTTTTTCTCCTCGCCTTGCAGGCTTTCTGGCAGGCACTGCGGCAGCGTCTTGGCGAGCAGGGCCTGATGACTTTCAACGGCGCCTTTCAACAACTGACGCAGATGCTCGAGGACGGCGACGAGCGGCTGCCCGCCGAGGCGCTGGCCAGCTTCACCCACCTGTTGATCGACGAATTCCAGGATGTCTCACCGCAGATCGTGCAATGGCTGCAGGCCGTGCATCGGCGCCTGGCCGGCGCTTCGGTGGCGGTGAGCCTGACGGCCATCGGTGACGATTGGCAGTCGATCTACGGTTGGCGCGGCAGTTCGCCGGAGTTGTTCATGGCCTTCGATCGGCACTTCCCGAGCAAAGGCAAGGGCAAGAGCGCGGTGCTGATGCTGCAGGCCAATTACCGCTCGATCCAGCCGGTGATCCGTGACGCCGAGTCGATACTGCGCGAAGTGGCCGTGAAGCAGGATAAGACCACCGAAGCGATCAGGGCCACGCCGCCCGGCGGGCATGGCGTGCAACTGGTGACGCCATTCGATCTGGCCCGGCAGATGCCCGATCTGCTGAAGGAAATCGCCGCCCAGTGTGCATACGCCAGCTCCATCGATTCCGGGGAGCGCACCGCGGTGCTGCTGCTGGGGCGGCGTAACGAGACCCTCAAGGAGGTGCAGGCCGGGCTCGATCGCAAGCTCCCGGTCAAGGCCTACACCATCCATCGCGCGAAGGGCCTGCAGGCCGAGGTGGCGATCATCATCGACGACTGCCTGCCGTCAACGCCTCATCCGTTGCGCAACGCGCTGTACGCCTATTGTGGCTTCTTCGCCAACAGCTACGATCAGGCCATGGCCGATGAAAGTCTGCGCCTGGGCTATGTGGCGGTGACCCGCGGCGTCAGCCGGGTACTGTGGTTCGTGCGCAAGCCGCAGGGAGCGACGGGTGCACTGAAATAGAAACGGCGCCTCGAAGGCGCCGTTTTCGTTGCTGCGAAACGCCATCAGGCGTGCAGGTGCTCCGCTGCATGCAGGGTGTTTTCCAGCAGGCAGGCGCGGGTCATCGGGCCTACGCCGCCTGGCACCGGGGTGATCCAGCCCGCACGGGGCAGGGCGGTTTCGTACACCACGTCGCCAATCAGTTTGCCGTCCGTCTGCCGGTTGATGCCCACGTCGATGACGATGGCGCCTTCCTTGATCCATTCACCCTTTACCAGTCCGGGTTTACCGGCCGCCACCACGACGATATCGGCCTGGGCCACGTGGCCGGCCAGATCCTTGGTGAAACGGTGCGTGACGGTCACGGTGCAGCCGCCCAGCAGCAGCTCCATGGCCATTGGCCGACCAACGATGTTCGAAGCGCCTACCACCACGGCGTGCAGGCCGTAGAGATCCTGGCCGGTGCTCGCCAGCAGGGTCATGATGCCCTTGGGGGTGCAGGGGCGCAGCAGCGGCATGCGCTGGGCCAGGCGGCCAATGTTATAGGGATGGAAGCCATCGACGTCCTTGTCCGGACGGATGCGCTCGAGCAGCAACGAGGAATCGAGGTGTGCCGGCAGCGGCAACTGAACCAGAATGCCGTCGATGCTGGCGTCGTCATTCAGCGAGTCGATCAGGGCCAGCAGTTCGTCCTGGCTGGTTTCGGCGCTCAGGTCATACGCGCGGGAAACGAAACCGACTTCCTCGCAGTCCTTGCGCTTGTGCGCGACATAAACCTGAGAGGCGGGGTCGCTGCCGACCAGGATCACTGCCAGGCCGGGCGCACGCAGTCCTTGCTGGCGCCGTTCGGCGACGCGCTGGGCGATCTGCTGGCGGATATTGGCGGCAATCGCTTTGCCATCTATCAGTTGTGCGGTCATTGCGCTCGATTAACCATTGAAGGGGAGTGAAAAAGGACGCGCATTCTCGCATGGCATTAAGGAAGGGCAAAGGCGCCAGACAGCAGATTTGGTGTAACTCCTTTATCTAAATGAATTTTTTTAGATTTGGGTGTTGACGGCTTTGGGGTGCCTCTATAAGATGCGCACCACTTGGCGAGCACAGCAAGTGACAGGGTAAAGCGGCAAAGGCAGCAACGAAAGTCGCCGCTCCAGTCGAAGCTTGAAGTCTGCTCTAGTGGATGGATAAGTGCCCGTAGCTCAGCTGGATAGAGCATCCGCCTTCTAAGCGGATGGTCGCAGGTTCGAGTCCTGCCGGGTGCGCCACTAGGTGAATCGGCACAAGTGAAGCGGTAAAGCAATATGGTGGGCGTAGCTCAGTTGGTAGAGCACAGGATTGTGGCTCCTGGTGTCGAGGGTTCGATCCCCTTCGTCCACCCCATATTCTGAAAGCGCCAGGCCCTAAAAAGCCTGGCGTTTTTGTTTGTAAAAAATGTATTACCACGCGGACGTGGTGGAATTGGTAGACACACTGGATTTAGGTTCCAGCGCCGCAAGGCGTGAGAGTTCGAGTCTCTCCGTCCGCACCATATTTAGCGCCCCTCCCGTTTGCCACCTGCATCTAGGGTGACTTCTGCAACACCTCCCTCTAGAATGCATGCCCTTGAATGGGGCCGGTAAACGGCCGGCATACGTCTGTGCAACGAGGAATATCCATGCAAGTTTCTGTTGAAAGCACTTCCGCTCTCGAGCGCCGCATGAGCATTACTGTGCCGGCCGAGCGTATCGAGACTCAGGTCAACAAGCGTCTGCAGCAGACTGCACAGAAGGCCAAGATCCCCGGTTTCCGTCCTGGCAAAGTGCCAATGAGCGTGATCCGTCAGCGTTTCGAAGCTGACGCGCGTCAGGAAGCGGTCGGTGACGTCATCCAGTCCTCCTTCTATGAAGCCATTGCCGAGCAGAAGCTCGCTCCAGCCGGCCAGCCTTCGGTCGAGCCTAAAGTGCTGGAGAAGGGCAAGGACCTGGAGTTCGTCGCCACGTTCGAAGTGTTCCCGGAAATCAAGGTCGGTGGCCTCGAGGGCATCGCCATCGAACGTCAGCAGGCTGACGTTGCCGATTCCGACGTAGACAACATGCTGGATATCCTGCGCAAGCAGAACACCCGTTTCGAAGCTGTCGAGCGTGCTGCCGAGAAAGATGACCAGCTGAACATCGACTTCGTCGGCAAGATCGACGGTGAAGCCTTCGCTGGCGGTTCCGCTACCGGCACTCAGCTGGTTCTGGGCTCCGGCCGCATGATTCCTGGCTTCGAAGACGCCCTGGTCGGCGCCAAAGCCGGTGAAGAGCGCGTGATCAACCCGACGTTCCCCGAGGACTACCAGAACCTCGATCTGGCCGGCAAGACCGCCGAATTCACCGTCAAGGTGAACAGCGTCTCCGCTCCGCAACTGCCAGAGCTGAACGATGAGTTCTTCACCCTGTTCGGTATCAAGGAAGGCGGCCTGGAAGGTTTCCGTACCGAGGTTCGCAAGAACATGGAGCGTGAGCTGCGTCAGGCCATCAAGTCCAAGATCAAGAACCAGGTAATGGAAGGCCTGCTGGCTGCCAACCCGGTCGACGTGCCGAAAGCGCTGATCGCCAACGAAGTGAACAACCTGCGTGTGCAGGCCGTTCAGCAGTTCGGCGGCAACATCAAGCCCGACCAACTGCCGGCTGAGCTGTTCGAAGAGCAGGCCAAGCGCCGCGTGTCCCTCGGCCTGATCGTCGCCGAAGTGGTCAAGCAGTTCGAACTGAAGCCGGATGACGCCCGCGTCCGTGAGCTGATCCAGGAAATGGCCTCGGCCTACCAGGAGCCAGAGCAGGTCGTGGCGTGGTACTACAAGAACGACCAGCAGCTGAACGAAGTGCGTTCGGTTGTACTGGAAGAGCAAGTTGTAGATACTGTTTTGCAGAAGGCCAATGTGACTGACAAATCGGTCTCTTACGAAGAAGCAGTCAAGCCGGCAGAAGCTCCACAAGCCGCCTGATTTCTTCACCTCGTTCGAGAAAACCATAAGCCAGCCTCAGTGCTGGCTTATGCGTATTCGAGACATGACTTTTATTAGGGAGCGAGTGCTGGAAATGTCGCACAATCCTTTCATGCAGCAAATGCCCAATATTCAGGCCGCTGGCGGTCTGATCCCTATGGTTGTCGAGCAGTCCGCCCGTGGTGAGCGCTCTTATGACATCTATTCGCGGTTGCTCAAAGAGCGCGTGATCTTTCTGGTTGGACCGGTAGAGGACTACATGGCCAACCTGATCTGTGCGCAACTGCTGTTTCTCGAGGCGGAAAATCCGGACAAGGACATCCACCTCTACATCAACTCGCCAGGCGGTTCGGTGACAGCTGGTATGTCGATCTACGACACCATGCAATTCATCAAGCCGAATGTCTCGACCACCTGTATCGGTCAGGCATGCAGCATGGGTGCATTCCTGTTGACCGCTGGGGCAGCCGGCAAGCGTTACTGCCTGCCGAACTCGCGCGTGATGATTCACCAGCCGCTGGGCGGTTTCCAGGGGCAGGCGTCGGATATCGAAATCCACGCCAAGGAAATCCTGTTCATCCGTGAGCGCCTCAACACGCTGATGGCCAAGCACAGTGGGCGTACGCTTGAAGAAATCGAGCGCGACACCAACCGTGACTACTTCCTGAGTGCGGATGCCGCTCTTGAGTATGGGCTGATCGACGAAGTCATCGCTCAGCGGCCAGCCTGACTCAATCCGTTCAGAATGGATTTGATCGGCTAGTCTGATCATTTGCGGGCTTGAAAAAGCCCGCAAGAGCCTTCATCTTCTGTGTAAGCCTATCGGATTTGGATCGAACGAATGACTGACACCCGCAATGGCGAAGACAACGGCAAGCTGCTTTATTGCTCCTTCTGCGGCAAAAGCCAGCATGAAGTGCGCAAGTTGATTGCCGGACCCTCCGTCTTTATCTGCGACGAGTGCGTTGACCTGTGCAATGACATCATCCGCGAGGAGGTGCAGGAAGCACAGGCCGAGAATAACGCGCACAAATTGCCGGCTCCCAAGGAAATCAGCTCGATCCTCGATCAGTACGTGATCGGTCAGGAGCGCGCGAAAAAAATCCTGGCAGTCGCAGTGTACAACCACTACAAACGCCTCAATCAGCGCGAGAAGAAGGATGATGTCGAGCTCGGCAAGAGTAATATCCTGCTGCTCGGCCCGACCGGTTCGGGCAAGACTCTGCTAGCCGAAACGCTTGCGCGTCTGCTCAACGTACCGTTCACCATCGCTGACGCTACCACGCTGACCGAAGCCGGCTATGTGGGTGAGGATGTCGAGAACATCATCCAGAAGCTGCTGCAGAAGTGCGACTACGATGTCGAGAAGGCCCAGATGGGCATCGTCTACATCGACGAAATCGACAAGATTTCCCGCAAGTCTGACAACCCGTCGATTACCCGCGACGTGTCGGGGGAGGGTGTTCAGCAGGCGCTGCTCAAGCTGATCGAGGGCACCGTTGCCTCGGTTCCGCCGCAGGGCGGTCGCAAGCATCCGCAGCAGGAGTTCCTGCAGGTCGACACGCGCAATATCCTGTTCATCTGCGGTGGTGCTTTCGCCGGCATCGAGAAGGTCATTCAGAACCGTTCCACCAAAGGTGGCATCGGTTTCGGGGCTGAAGTGCGCAGCAAGGAAGCCGATAAGAAAATCGGTGAATCGCTGCGTGAAATCGAGCCGGATGATCTGGTCAAGTTCGGTCTGATCCCCGAGTTCGTAGGTCGCTTGCCGGTTATCGCGACCCTCGAAGAGCTCGATGAGGCTGCTTTGGTGCAGATCCTTACCGAACCGAAGAACGCACTGACCAAGCAGTACGGCAAGCTGTTCGAGATGGAGGGGGTGGATCTCGAGTTCCGTCCCGACGCGCTCAAGGCCGTCGCTGTCAAGGCGCTGGAACGCAAGACCGGTGCCCGTGGCCTGCGCTCGATTCTCGAAGGCGTATTGCTCGACACCATGTATGAGATTCCGTCGCAATCGGACGTCAGCAAGGTGGTCATCGATGAGAGTGTCATCGACGGCAGTTCCAAGCCGCTGTTGATCTACGAAAACAGCGAGCCGCCTGCCAAGGCAGCACCAGACGCATAACGCGTTTGTCATATGTTGAAAGCAAGGGGCCTGCGGGCCCCTTTGTTTTTGCCGACAGCAGTGCTTGTTTTTTCCTGGGGCTACCCCCATCTTAGGGCCAAGGGTAATCCCACCGTTTACGGCCGCAAGGCCGCTGTAGAGCCAAAATCATGAAGACAACCATCGAATTGCCTCTCCTGCCTTTGCGCGATGTCGTGGTCTATCCGCACATGGTCATCCCGCTTTTCGTGGGGCGCGAGAAATCCATCGAAGCACTCGAAGCGGCGATGAACGGGGAAAAGCAGATCCTGCTGCTGGCCCAGAAGAATCCCGCTGACGATGAACCGAGTGAAGAAGGGCTCTACCGAGTCGGCACCGTTGCGACCGTGCTGCAATTGCTCAAGCTGCCCGATGGCACCGTCAAGGTGCTGGTCGAGGGCGAGCAGCGCGGCGAGATCGAGCAGTTCTTCGAGGCCGACGGCTACAGCCGTGCCGAGGTCCAGCTACTCGACGAGATCGACGCGCCGGAGCGTGAGGCCGAGGTGTTCACCCGCAGCCTGCTCAGCCAGTTCGAACAATACGTACAGCTAGGCAAGAAAGTGCCTGCCGAAGTGCTGTCGTCACTCAACAGCATCGATGAGCCCAGCCGTCTGGTCGATACCATGGCTGCCCACATGGTGCTGAAGATCGAGCAGAAGCAGGAAATCCTCGAGATCGTCGATCTGCCGACCCGTGTCGAGCACGTACTGGCCCTGCTGGATGCCGAAATCGACCTGCTGCAGGTCGAGAAACGCATCCGTGGCCGCGTCAAGAAGCAGATGGAGCGCAGCCAGCGCGAGTACTACCTGAATGAGCAGATGAAGGCCATTCAGAAGGAGCTGGGTGACAACGAAGAGGGGCACAACGAGCTCGATGAGCTCAAGCGCCGCATCGAGAACGCCGGGCTGACCAAGGAAGCCTACGGCAAGGCCCAGGCCGAACTGAACAAGCTCAAGCAGATGTCGCCGATGTCCGCCGAGGCCACGGTTGTCCGTTCGTACATCGACTGGCTGGTCAACGTGCCCTGGAAGGCCCAGAGCAAGGTGCGCCTGGACCTGACCCGTGCCGAAAACATTCTCGATGCTGACCATTACGGCCTCGAGGAGGTGAAGGAGCGTATCCTCGAGTATCTTGCCGTGCAGAAGCGCGTGAAGAAGCTCAAGGGCCCCGTCCTGTGCCTCGTAGGCCCGCCTGGCGTGGGCAAGACGTCGCTGGCCGAGTCCATCGCCAGCGCCACCAACCGCAAGTTCGTGCGCATGGCCCTGGGTGGTGTACGGGACGAGGCGGAAATTCGTGGCCATCGGCGTACCTACATCGGTTCGATGCCTGGTCGTCTGATTCAGAAAATGACCAAGGTCGGCGTGCGCAACCCGCTGTTCCTGCTCGATGAAATCGACAAGATGGGCCAGGACATGCGCGGCGATCCTGCCTCTGCGCTGCTCGAAGTGCTCGATCCCGAGCAGAACCACAATTTCAACGACCATTATCTCGAGGTCGATTACGACCTGTCCGACGTGATGTTCCTGTGTACCGCCAACTCCATGAACATTCCGGCGGCACTGCTGGATCGTATGGAGGTGATTCGTCTGCCCGGTTACACCGAGGACGAAAAGGTCAATATCGCCGTCAAATACCTCGCGCCCAAGCAGATTCAGGCCAATGGCCTGAAAAAAACCGAGCTGGAATTCGAGGAAGCGGCGATCCGCGACATCATTCGTTACTACACGCGAGAAGCGGGTGTGCGTAGTCTCGAGCGGCAACTCGCCAAGGTCTGCCGGCGTGCGGTCAAGAAACACGCGAAGGAAAAACGCTTCCATGTGCTGGTCACGGCCGATTCGCTCGAGGACTTCCTGGGCGTTCGCAAGCACCGCTATGGCCTTGCCGAACAGCAGGATCAGATCGGCCAGGTAACCGGTCTGGCATGGACTCAGGTGGGCGGCGAGCTGCTTACGATCGAGGCGGCAGTGGTGCCCGGCAAGGGCAATCTGATCAAGACCGGCTCGCTTGGCGATGTCATGGTCGAATCGATCACAGCCGCGCAAACAGTGGTCCGCAGCCGTGCCAAGAGCCTTGGAGTGGCCCCGGATTTCTATGAGAAACGCGATATTCATATCCACATGCCCGAGGGGGCTACGCCGAAGGATGGCCCCAGTGCGGGCGTCGGCATGTGCACCGCATTGGTGTCCGCTCTGACCCAGATTCCCGTCCGCGCCGATGTGGCGATGACCGGGGAAATCACCCTTCGCGGGCAGGTTCTGGCGATCGGTGGCCTCAAGGAAAAACTGCTCGCGGCGCACCGTGGTGGAATCAAAACCGTGATCATTCCCCAGGAGAATGTTCGCGATCTGAAGGAGATTCCGGAGAACATCAAGCAGGACCTGCAGATTAAACCGGTTAAATGGATTGACGAGGTCCTGCAAATTGCGCTGCAATACGCCCCGGAGCCCTTGCCAGACGCGGCTCCGGAGTTGGTTGCAAAGGATGAAAAACGCGAGTCTGATTCCAAGGAGCGAATCAGCACGCATTAGCCGGGCGGCTTCCTTGACACAATTTTAGAGCCCTTGCTATAAAGCGGCTCTTATCGTGTCGGCAGAGCCATCCAGCACCCGATTCGCTTCCATTAAAATCAAGAAACAAACTCAACCGAAATTAAGGGGACTTAGAGTGAACAAGTCGGAACTGATCGATGCCATCGCTGCATCTGCTGATATCCCGAAAGCTGTTGCTGGCCGTGCGCTGGACGCAGTGATTGAATCCGTTACTGGCGCTCTGAAAGCTGGTGACTCCGTGGTACTGGTAGGCTTCGGTACTTTCGCTGTCAAAGAGCGCGCTGCTCGTACTGGCCGTAACCCGCAGACTGGCAAGCCGATCAGCATCGCTGCTGCCAAGATCCCAGGTTTCAAAGCTGGTAAAGCACTGAAAGACGCCGTCAACTAAGCGTCTTCGGGCTTTTGCCCGCCGGGTCGGTTAACCCCGGCTCGGTTGCGGAGCGGCAATAGGACCTTCTGGTCCGTAACGCCGGGGATTGTAGATTGATGATCCCGATCCGCTTCGCACGTTACGAGAAGGCGCATCCCAGGATGCGCCTTTCTTCTATCCGGATTTTACCCACGCTGCGCGGCCATTCTTAGTACGTGGTCGTTCTGGGGGAAGCATGCTGCAAAATATCAGGGACAATTCACAGGGTTGGATTGCCAAAACCATCATCGGCCTGATCGTCGTCCTCATGGCGTTGACCGGCGTTGACGCCATCATCACGGGTGCCAGCAACAGCCAGAATGCTGCCGAAGTGAATGGCCAGGCGATCAGCCAGAACGAACTCAATCAAGCTGTGGAAATGCAGCGCCGTCAGCTGTTGCAGCAGCTCGGCCAGGAATTCGACCCATCTCTGCTGGACGAAAATCTGCTGCGTGAGGCTTCGCTGAAAGGCTTGATCGAGCGTTCTCTGCTGCTGCAGGGCGCTGCGGATGCCAAATTCGCCTTTTCTCAACCCGCTCTCGATCAGGTAATCGTGCAGACACCTGAATTTCAGGTGGATGGCCGCTTCAACGCCGAGCGTTTCGATCAGGTGATCCGCCAGCTTGGCTACACCCGTATGCAGTTCCGTCAGATGCTCGAGCAGGAAATGCTGATCGGCCAGCTGCGTGCAGGTCTGTCCGGTAGCGGTTTCGTCACCGATGAAGAAGTGACGGCATTCGCTCGCCTGGAAAAGCAGACCCGCGATTTCGCCACCCGCACCATCAAGGTGGATGCCGGCTCGGTGCTGGTCAGCGACGACGACGTCAAAGCTTACTACGACGCCCAGCAGTCTCAGTTCATGAGCCCGGAGCAGGTGGTACTCGAGTACGTCGAGCTGAAGAAGGATGCCTTCTTCTCGGAAATTTCCGTCAGCGACGAAGAGCTGAAGGCTGCCTACGAGTCGGAGATCGCCAACCTGGCAGAGCAGCGCCAGGCAGCCCATATCCTCATCGAGGTCGGCGGCGACGTCAGCGACGAGCAGGCCAAAGCCAAGATCGACGACGTGCAGAAGCGTCTGCAGCAAGGCGAAGACTTCGCTGCGCTGGCCAAGGAGTTCTCCCAGGACCCGGGTTCCGCCAACGAAGGTGGTGATCTCGGTTACGCAGGCAAGGGTGTCTACGACCCTGCCTTCGAGGATGCCCTGTACGCATTGAACAAGGACGAAGTATCGGCACCGGTACGCAGCGAATTCGGCTGGCACCTGATCAAGCTGCTGGGCGTACAGGCGCCTGAGGTCCCGACGCTCGCCAGCATGAAGGACAAGCTCGAGGCCGATCTCAAGGCGCAGCGTGTCGAGCAGCGTTTCGTCGAAGCTACCAAGCAGCTGGAAGACGCCGCATTCGAGTCCTCCGATCTGGTTCAGCCAGCTCAGGAACTCGGTCTGAAAGTGCAGACCAGCGAGCCGTTCGGTCGTCAGGGTGGCCAGGGCCTAGCCAGCAACCGTCAGGTGCTGCAGGCTGCATTCAGTCAGGAAGTCCTGGAAGATGGCAGCAACAGCGGTGCCATCGAGCTCGACCCGAGCACACTGGTGGTCGTTCGCGTCAAGGAGCACCGCAAGCCGCAACAGCTGACGCTGGAGCAGGTGAGCGACAGCATCCGTGGCCAACTGACCCAGACCCGTGCCAGCGAAGCGGCCAAGGCCGCTGGCGAGGCGCTGGTCGCCGAGCTGCGTGACGGCAAGGCGCAGGCAGAGGGCGGTGACTGGCAGGTGGTGGAAGCCGCTACCCGTAACCAGGAAGGTGTCGACCCGGCCGTGCTGCAGGCGCTGTTCCGCATGCCCAAGCCGACTGGTGACGCTTCCGAGTTCACTGGCGTTACGCTGGGCAACGGTGACTTCGTGGTGGTACGCCTGAAGGGTGTCAGCGAGCCTGAGCAGGCACTGAGTGATGAGGAGAAGGCGATGTACCGCCGTTTCCTCGCTTCGCGCAGTGGCCAGCAGGACTTTGCAGCCTTCCGCAAGCAGTTGGAGAGCAAGGCAGACATCGAGCGCTTCTAAGCGCCGCTGTCCGCCAGTGAGCAAAGGCCCCGGTTTCGGGGCCTTTGTGTTTCTGCCGACCAAAGAAAAGGCCCCGCGTCGCAGGACAGCGGGGCCTTTTGCGTTGCATTACCGCAGGTTTATGCGCTGCTGGCCGGCGACAGAAACGCCGCTTCCAGCAGTTGCTGGGTGTAGGCGTGCTGTGGTGCCCGGAAGATCGCCTCGGCGTCGCCTTGCTCGACCACCTGACCTTGCTTGACCACCATCAACTGATGGCTGAGCGCTCGTACCACTGCAAGGTCATGGCTGATGAACAGGTAGGTCAGGTTGTACTTGGTCTGCAGCGAACGCAGCAGCTCGACGACCTGACGTTGCACGGTACGATCCAGTGCCGACGTAGGTTCATCCAGCAGAATCAGCGCCGGTTTGAGCACCAGGGCGCGAGCGATGGCGATACGTTGCCGCTGTCCACCGGAGAACTCGTGGGGGTAGCGGTGGCGGCTTTCGGGATCCAGACCGACTTCCTGAAGCGCGTCGATGATCGCCTGCTCCTGTTCGCCAGCATTGCCGATGCCATGGATACGCAGGCCTTCGCCAACGATCATGGCCACCGTCATGCGCGGGCTGAGGCTGCCGAAGGGATCCTGGAACACCACCTGCATCTGTCGCCTGAATGGACGCACCTGCGTTTGCGACAAGCCATCGAGTGACTGTTTGTCGAAGCGTATGCCGCCCTGGCTGCCGATCAGGCGCAAAATGGCCAGCCCCAGCGTGGATTTTCCGGAGCCGCTTTCGCCGACGATACCCAGCGTCTGGCCGCGCTGCAGGCTGAAATTGATGCCATCCACCGCTTTTACATGATCGACGGTGCGGCGCAGCAGGCCTTTCTTGATCGGAAACCAGACGCGCAGGTCATCCACTTCGAGCATGGTTTCAGCGGCTTGCGTGGCCACCGGGTTGCCATCCGGTTCGGCGGCCAGCAGTTCGCGGGTGTAGGGGTGTTGCGGGCTGGTGAACAGCGCCTCGCATTGAGCCTGTTCGACCAGTTCGCCGTTCTGCATCACGCAGACGCGGTTAGCGATACGTCGCACCAGGTTGAGGTCGTGGCTGATGATCAGCATGGCCATGCCCAGACGCGCCTGCAGCTCCTTGAGCAATTCGAGAATCTTCAATTGCACGGTGACGTCGAGGGCGGTGGTCGGCTCGTCGGCGATCAGCAGTTCCGGCTCGTTGGCCAGGGCCATGGCGATCATCACCCGTTGCCGCTGCCCGCCAGAGAGCTCGTGGGGCAGGGCCTTGAGGCGCTTCTGCGGCTCCGGTATGCCGACCAGCTCGAGCAGCTCCAGAGTGCGCCGTGTGGCTGCCTTGCCACTCAGGCCCTTGTGCAGGGCAAGCACCTCGTTGATCTGCTTCTCGATGCTGTGCAGCGGGTTCAGCGAGGTCATCGGTTCCTGAAACACCATGGCGATACGGTTGCCACGAATGCCGCGCAGCTTTCTCTCGCTGATCTTGAGCAGATCCTCACCGGCGTAGTGAATGCTGCCACTGGGGTGCTGCGCCTGCGGGTAGGGCAGCAAACGCAGGATCGAATGGGCGGTAACCGATTTGCCAGAGCCGCTTTCACCGACCAGAGCCAGGGTTTCGCCCCGGCGAATGTCGAAGCTGATGGTGTTGACCACCTGCCGGTGGCTGTCGCCATTGACGAATGCAACGGACAGGTCACGGACTTCGACGAGGTTTTCGGGATAGGTCATCTTATTTCCTCGGGTCGAAGGCATCGCGAGCGGCCTCACCAATGAACACCAGCAGGCTGAGCATGATGGCCAGCACGGCGAAGGCGCTGATCCCCAACCATGGCGCCTGCAGGTTGGACTTGCCCTGGGCGACCAGCTCGCCAAGCGACGGGGCGCCGGCAGGCAGGCCGAAGCCGAGGAAGTCCAGCGCGGTGAGGGTGCCGATGGCGCCAGTGAGGATGAAGGGCAGGAAGGTCATGGTCGACACCATGGCGTTGGGCAGGATGTGTCGGAACATGATCGAGCCATTGCGCATGCCCAGCGCGCGGGCAGCGCGCACGTACTCCAGGTTGCGGCCACGGAGGAATTCAGCCCGTACCACATCCACCAGGCTCATCCACGAGAAGAGCAGCATCAGCCCCAGTAGCCACCAGAAGTTGGGCTGCACGAAGCTGGCGAGGATGATCAGCAGGTACAGCACCGGAAGGCCTGACCAGATTTCCAGAATGCGCTGCCCGGTCAAATCGACCCAGCCACCATAGAAGCCTTGCAAGGCGCCCGCGGCAACGCCGATCACCGAGCTCGCCAGCGTCAGGGTCAGGGCGAACAGCACGGACACCCGGAAGCCGTAGATCACCCGGGCGAGCACGTCACGCCCCTGGTCATCGGTGCCCAGCCAATTGTCCGCCGAGGGCGGTGCGGGGGCGGGTACCTTGAGGTCGTAATTGATGCTGGAGTAGCTGTAGGGAATCGGCGGCCAGACCATCCAGCCATCCTTCTGCTCGATCAGATCGCGGATATACGGGCTTTTGTAATTGGCCTGCAGCGGGAACTCGCCACCGAAGGTGGTTTCCGGGTAGCGCTTGAGCACGGGGTAATACAGCTCGCCGTCATAGCTGACCACCAGTGGTTTATCGTTGGCGATCAGCTCGGCGCCGAGGGTCACGAAGAACAGCGCAAGGAAGATCCATAGCGACCACCAGCCCCGTTTGTGGGCCTTGAAGCGTTCGAATCGGCGTTGGTTGAGCGGGGAAAGGGCCATGAGTCAGGCCTCCCTGCTTTCGAAGTCGATACGCGGATCGACCAGGGTGTAAGTGATGTCGCCGATCAGTTTCACGACCAGTCCCAGCAAGGTGAAGATGAACAGGGTGCCGAAGACCACCGGATAATCGCGGTTGATCGCCGCCTCGAAACTCAGCAGGCCGAGGCCGTCGAGAGAGAAGATCACCTCGATCAGCAAGGATCCGGTGAAGAAGATGCCGATGAAGGCGGCCGGAAAACCGGCGATGATCAGCAGCATGGCGTTGCGGAACACGTGGCCGTAGAGCACGCGGGTGTTGCTCAGGCCCTTGGCCCTGGCGGTGGTCACGTACTGCTTGTTGATCTCGTCGAGGAAGCTGTTCTTGGTCAGCAGGGTGAGGGTGGCGAAGTTGCCGATCACCAGCGCCGTGACCGGCAGTGCCAGGTGCCAGAAGTAGTCCAGCAGTTTGCCGCTGAAGCTCAGTTCATCGAAGTTGCTCGAGGTCAGTCCGCGCAGCGGGAACCAGTCGTAATAGCTACCACCAGCGAACAGCACGATCAGCAGGATGGCGAACAGGAATGCCGGAATCGCATAGCCGATGATGATCGCCGAGCTGGTCCAGACGTCGAAGGCGCTGCCGTGTCGGGTGGCCTTGGCAATGCCCAGCGGAATGGATACCAGGTACATGATCAGGGTGCTCCATAGCCCGAGGGATATGGATACGGGCATCTTCTCCATGATCAGGTCGATGACCTTGGCGTCACGGAAGAAACTCTCGCCGAAATCCAGTTGGGCGTAGTTCTTGAGCATGATCCAGAAACGCTCGGGCGCCGACTTGTCGAAGCCATACATCTTCTCGATCTCGGCGATCAGCTCGGGGTCGAGGCCCTGCGCGCCGCGGTAATTGGAACCGGCGGTGGACACCTCGCCACCGCCGCCTCCGGAGATTCTTCCGGTGGCCCCACCGGAGGCGGCATCGAAACCTTCGAGTTTGGCGATCATCTGCTCGACCGGGCCACCGGGGGCGGCCTGGATGATCACGAAGTTGATCACCAGAATGCCGAACAGGGTCGGAATGATCAGCAGCAGGCGCCGCAGGATATAGGACAGCATCTAGCGTTCTTCCTGCTCGGTGGTGGGCGCTTCTTCAGGGGTGACCACTTCGCCGACGGGTTTTTCCTGCCACCAGGTCATCAGGCCGTAATCGTACAGCGGCGATTTTTCCGGATGCCCGAAGCGCTTCCAGTAGGCCACGCGGTAGGCGTCGACGTAATAGTTGGGCACGACGTAGTTGCCCCATAGCAGAACGCGATCCAGCGCTCGGGTATGGGTGATCAGCGACGCCCGCGAGTCGGAGCGGATCAAGCCGTCTACCAGTTGATCGATTGCCGGATCGCGCAAGCCGATGACGTTGCGGCTGCCTGGGTTGTCGGCGCTGCTGGAGTGCCAGAATTCGCGCTGTTCGTTGCCTGGAGAGCTGGACTGCGGCCAGATCGTCGAGGTCATTTCGAAGTCCCGCGAGCGCAGGCGGTTGATGTACTGGGATACGTCGACGCGGCGGATCTGCAGGTCGATGCCCAGCTCCGCGAGATTACGCTTGAACGGCAGGATCACCCGCTCCAGGTTGGCCTGGTGATTGAGAAACTCGAAGGCCAGCTGGTTGCCGTTGGCGTCGACCATCTTGTCGTTCTCGATGCGATAGCCTGCCTCCGTGAGCAACTGATACGCGCGGCGCGCCTGGTCACGGATGATGCCGCTGCCATCGCTGACCGGTGATTTGAACGTCTCGGTGAACACCTTTTCCGGGATCTTCCCGCGCAGTGGCTCCAGCAGCTTCAGCTCAGCTTCGCTGGGCAGACCGGTGGCAGCCATTTCCGAGTTCTCGAAGTAGCTGTTGGTGCGCTTGTAGGCGCCGTAGAACAGCTGCTTGTTGGCCCACTCGAAATCGAACAGCAGCGCGATCGCCTCACGCACGCGTGGATCCTGGAACATCGGCTTACGGATGTTGAACACGAAACCCTGCATGCCTGCCGGATTGCGGTTGGGGAAAGCCTCCTGCACGAAGCGCCCGGCGCGCAGGGCCGGTGAGTTGTAGCCGGTGGCCCAATCCTTGGCCGAGTACTCGAGGTTGACGTCGAACTGGCCAGCCTTGAACGCCTCGAGGGCCACCGCCATGTCGCGGAAGTACTCGATGCGAATCTCGTCGAAGTTGTATTGGCCGCGGGCCACGGGCAGGTCCTTGGCCCACCAGTCCTTGACGCGCTCGAAGCGGATCGAACTGTTCGGCGAGAAACCCGCGATGCGGTACGGGCCGCTGCCCAGGGGAATTTCCAGGCTGCCTCGGGAGAAGTCACGCTCCGCCCACCAGTGCTTGGGCAGCACCGCCAACTGGCCGAGAATCAGCGGCAGCTCGCGGTTGCCGGCGTGTTTGAAGTCGAAGCGCACGGTGCGTTCGTTCTCGGCGACGACCTTGGCGACATCGGCGTAATAGTGCCGGTACATGGGGTCGCCATGTTCGAGAAGCGCGTTGAAGGTGAAGATCACGTCCTCGGCGGTCACTGGCTCTCCGTCGTGGAAGCGCGCCTTGGGGTTGAGGAAGAAGCGTACGTAGCTGTCGTCTGCGGCCTTTTCGACCTTTTCCGCCAGCAGCCCGTACTCGGTGAAAGGCTCGTCCGGCGAGTGGTAGGTGAGGGTGTCGTAGATCAGCCCTACACGGTCGGCCGCGTTACCTTTGGGGATGAACGGGTTGAAACTGTCGAAGCCATTGAGGCCTGGCAGACGCAGGATGCCACCCTTGGGCGCATCGGGATTGACGTAGTCGAAATGCTTGAAGTTGGCCGGGTACTTCGGCGGCTCGCCGTAAAGCGTCAGGGCATGCTGTGGGGCAGCCTGGGACAGGCTGGCAAGGCCAAGCAGCAGCAGGGCGCTGCCATGCATCAGAAATGAGCGCAGTGGATGCGTCATCGGGCGTTCTCCGTGGTTTTCAGCCACCAGGTGCGCAGCCCCAGCGTGTAGGGCGGCGTGGTGACGAATGCAAAGCGATTGCGGTACGCCAGGCGGTGATAGTCGATGTACCAGTTTGGAATGGTGTAGTACTGCCAGAGCATCACCCGATCCAGGGCGCGGGTAGCGGCCACCTGTTCGTCGCGGCTGCGGGCAGAGAGCAGTTTTTCCAGCAGGGCGTCGACCACCGGGTCGTTGATGCCTGCGTAATTCTTCCCGCCCTTGACGCTGGCCTGGCTGGAGTGGAAGTACAGTGACTGCTCCAGGCCTGGGCTGAGGGTTTGCGGCAGGGTCAGCAATATCATGTCGAATTCGAACTGATCCAGACGTTGCTTGTACTGGGCACGATCCACGGTTCTCAGGTTGGCCTGTATGCCGATGCTCGCGAGGTTTTCGGTAAAGGGCTGAAGGATACGCTCGAGGTTGGGATTGACCAGCAGGATCTCGAAACGCAGCGCCTGTCCCTTGTCGTTCAGCAAGCGTTGGCCAGAGGGTTTCCAGCCAGCGTCGGCCAATAGACCGAGGGCATGGCGCAAGGTTTCGCGGGGGATGCCGCGGCCATCGGTGACCGGCATCTGGAACGGTTCGGTGAACAGCTTCGGCGGCAGTTGTGCACGAAAGGGCGACAGCAGCAGCCATTCTGCTCCTTCCGGCTTGCCCTTGGCAGAGAACTCGCTGTTCGGGTAGTAGCTTGCTGCACGGGTGTAGGAGCTGTTGAAGAGCGTGCGGTTGGTCCACTCGAAATCGAACATCAGGCCCAGGGCCTCGCGGACTCGCACGTCTTCGAAAGTGCCACGGCGCGTGTTCATGAACAGCGCTTGAGTCTGAGTAGGGATCTGGTGAGGAATTTCCGCACGTACCACATCGCCACGAGTGACGGCGGGGAAGCGGTAGCTGTTGGCCCAGTTCTTCGCCTGCTGTTCGATGTAGAGGTCGAACTCACCGGCCTTGAAGGCTTCGAAGGCGACATGGCTGTCGCGGTAGAAATCCACCTCGACGCGATCGAAGTTGTACTTGCCGCGGTTGACCGGCAACGAGGCGCCCCACCAGTCCTCGACCCGCTCGAAGCTCAGGCTGCGTCCGGGGTTGACCCGGGTGATTCGATAAGGGCCGCTGCCCAGTGGTGGCTCGAAGGTGGTCGCTTTGAAATCGCGGTCCTTCCAGTAATGCTGCGGCAGCACCGGCAACTCGCCCAGGCGCAGGATCAGCAGCGGATTGTTCGAGCGCTTGAGAACGAAACGCACGCGATGGCGATTGAGGATGTCGACCCGCTTCACTTCCTGCAGGTTGGTGCGGTACTGCGGGTGCCCCTCTTTTAGCAGCAGGCGGTACGAAAAAGCCACGTCGTAGGCGGTAATCGGCTTGCCATCATGGAAGCGTGCTTCCGGACGCAGATTGAATACCACCCAGCTGCGATCCTCGCTGTACTCCACCGACTGGGCGATCAGCCCGTAACTGGACGCGGGTTCATCACCGGAGGGGTCGTACATCCCGGTGCCGACCATCAGCGGCTCGTTCAGTTCGTTCACGCCATATTGCAGAAAGTTGGCCGTGGCGACCGGGCTGGTGCCCTTGAAGGTGTAGGGATTGAGCGTGTCGAAGCTGCCGGATGCCATGATCCGCAAGGTGCCGCCTTTGGGGGCCTCGGGGTTGACCCAGTCGAAGTGGGTGAAGCTGGCTGGATACTTGAGCGCACCGAACTGCGCATACCCGTGGCTTTCGCTGAGCGTTGCCAGGGCCGGGAAGCTGGTGGCCAGGCCGAAAATCAGCGAGAGGAGAGGGCGTCTCAAGTGCAATATCCGGTCCGGGGCGGCAAAGGTCTCCGTACAGTAACAGCTTGTCTGTACAGGAAAAAGACCGGCCCCGGCGGTGTGCATCAAGTGTGTTGCAATGCGCTTCAGTCAGGCAGGCGCAGGGTCAGGACCTGGCCTGGCTTGAGCGCCTTGCCGGTTCTCGGGTTCCAGCTCTGCAGGTTCTTCATCTGCACGTTGAAACGCTTGGCGATCAGGTGCAGCGAATCACCCTTGCGTACCTTGTAGTAGGTCACGTCGTCGCGCTCGGCGCGGGCGACTGCCTGGGTGCTCGCGCCCCCCCGCAGCTTGAGGTCCTGGCCGACGCGCAGGGCGTTGCCCTTGAGCGCGTTCCAGCGTCGGATGTCGGTAACCGAGACATTGTGAGCCTTGGCGATCTGCCACAGGTTGTCACCGTTGCGCACCTGATAACTGCGCGAGGCGATGGCGGTATTGACCGTGCGTTGCGGCGTCGAGTCCGGTGCCGGTTGCGCCGTGCTGGGCAGATTGAGGTGCTGGCCGACGCGCAGGGTGTTGCCGGCGATCTGATTGAGCTCCTTGATACTGGCAACGCTCAGCTCGTAGCGGTTGGCGATGCCGTGCAGGTTATCGCCCGGACGCACCACGTACTCCTGCCAGTTCTGCAGATCCTCGGGCTTGAGAGTCGACAGGTTGGCAGTCAGCAGTTCGACTTTCTGCGTCGGCACCAGCAGATGCTGTGGGCCGTCGACGGTGATGCGCTTCTTGAAGGCCGGGTTGAGCAGGTAAAGCTCGTCTTCATCGACTTCGGCGAGTGCGGCGACTCGGGAAAGATCCATGCGCTGCTTGAGCTCCACCTCCTCGAAGTAGGGTTCGTTGGCGATCGGGCTCAGGCTCACGCCGTAAGCGTTGGGTGCCATGATCACCTGAGAAAGGGCAAGCAGCTTGGGCACGTAATTCTGGGTTTCCTGAGGCAGCGACAGGTTCCAGTAATCGGTGGGCAAGCCAAGCTTCTGGTTGCGCTCGATGGCCCGGCTGACTCGACCTTCACCGGCGTTGTAGGCAGCCAGGGCCAGCAGCCAGTCACCGTTGAACATCTCGTGCAGGCGGGCCAGGTAGTTCATGGCGGCCTGGGTGGATGCCGTGACGTCGCGACGGCCGTCGTACCAGCTGGTCTGGCGCAGGTTGAAGTTGCGCCCCGTGGAGGGGATGAACTGCCACAGACCCACCGCATCGGCTGGGGAATAGGCGAAGGGGTTGTAAGCGCTTTCGATCATCGGCAGCAGCGCCAGCTCCATCGGCATGTTGCGCTCCTGCAGGCGCTCGACGATGTAATGGATGTAGGGACTGCTGCGCTCGCCGGATTTCTCGACGAACGACGGGTTGCTGGCAAACCACAGGCGTTGTTGCTCGATACGCGGGTTGACGCCGATGTTGTCCTGCAACTGATAACCCGCGCGTACCCGCTCCCAGATGTCCTTGGGCTGCTCGGCCTGGGCCGATCCATTGATCCAAAGGGGCTCATGCGGCGTTCTGCCGCTCAAATCGACCGCTGGGGCTGAGTCAACGTTCTGTTGATCCAGGCTCTGGCAGCCGCTGAGAACGGCACAGATGGCCACGGCGAGCGCCGGGTAGCGCAAGGCCAATGCCTTTGAATTCAATGAGTTACAAGGTTGCGAAGGCATTGGTTGGTGGGGGCGTCCTGGATCGAAAGTCGGGGGATTCTAGAAACCGATCCAGGGGTGGTCAAGTTTTGACCAGAATTTTGCGGCTCAGTCGGCGCTTCAGAAGCGATCCTTCCAGGCGCGCAACGCGGCGAAAACCTCGGCCTCACTGCCGATAGGGCGACCCTCGCGGCTGGCGATCATTTCTTTAACCGATGTTTCAGCGCCGCGCAGGAAGGGGTTGGTCGCCCGTTCCAGTTCCAGCACGGAAGGCAGGCTGATACGACCCTGCTCACGCCATTCGGTGACCTGTTGCAGGCGTTCGGCGACCGTCGGATTCTCGGGTTCGACCGCGTGGGCGAAGCGCAGGTTGCTCAGGGTGTATTCGTGGGCGCAGTAGATCAGGGTGTCATCCGGCAATGCGGCGAGGCGTTGCAGCGAATGGTGCATCTGCGCTGGCGTTCCTTCGAACAGCCGGCCACAGCCTGCCGCGAACAGGGTGTCGCCACTGAACAGCCAGTGATGGTCGCCCTGGTAGAAGGCAATGTGGCCAAGGGTATGGCCCGGTACGTCGATCACCTGAAAGGAGAGGCCAAGCACTTCTATACGTTCGCCATCGACCAGCGCCTGGTCGCGGGCGGGGATGTTTTCCCTGGCAGGGCCATAGACGCGGGCACCGCTGTCACGGCGCAATTGCTCGACGCCGCCAACATGGTCGGGGTGATGGTGGGTGATCAGGATGTCGCTCAAGGTCCAGTCGGGATGAGCGTGCAGCCAGGCCTGCACGGGCGCGGCATCACCGGGGTCGACCACGGCGACACGCTTGCGCGGCTCATCCTGGAGCAGCCAGATGTAATTGTCCGAGAATGCACTCAGGGCTTCGATCTTGATCATCAGGTGGTCGCCAAGTTGGGGACAAAGGTGCATCTTAGGTGTCATTGTTGACGATGGCCATGCAGGTGATCCCTATGAACAAGAGTCCGTGAGCAAGCGTCCATGAGCGACAATCCCTTTGCCCAGGCCGATGCCGATTGGCTCCAGCTGATCGGTGCTGCCCGAGAATGGTTCACCAGCCCGCTGGGGCGTCTGCTGCTGGAGCAGGAGCAGCGCCTGCTCGATGAAGAACTGGCACGCTTCTTCGGCGGCTATCTGGTGCATTACGGCCCCTGTGCCGAAACCGCCATCGAAACCCAGCAGATTCAGCGCAGCGTGCGCCTTGGCGCGCCATTCGCGGGGGTCGAGATCGTCTGCGAGGAACAGTCCTGGCCGCTGGTCGAGCATGCCGCCGATGTGGTGGTGCTGCAGCACGGTCTGGATTTCTGCCAGTCACCCCATGGGCTGCTGCGCGAAGCTGCACGCAGCGTGCGCCCTGGCGGCCATCTGCTGGTGGTGGGAATCAACCCGCTGAGTGCCTGGGGAGTACGCCATCTGTTCGCCCATGACATCCTCCACGACGCGCGCTGCATCGCTCCCGGGCGCCTTGGCGACTGGCTCAACCTGCTTGGCTTCGCGCTGGAGAAACGGCGCTTCGGATGTTATCGTCCGCCGCTTGCTTCCGCTGCCTGGCAGGCTCGGCTAGCCCCTCTGGAACGTTGGGGCGGTGCCTGGCAGTCGCCGGGTGGCGGTTTTTACGTATTGGTAGCGCGCAAGCTGGTGGTCGGCCTGCGCCCGCTGCGCCAGTCCCGTCGCGAGCCGATGGGCAAGCTGGTGCCCATGCCGGTAGCCAAGGTCAGCCGTCGCGATAGCGACGCGCCCTGAGCGCTGTTGCATTCTCGAATCAGACCATAGATAGAAAGGCGCTGAATGTCCGAACAAGTTGAGCTTTACACCGACGGTGCCTGCAAGGGCAATCCCGGCGTCGGTGGCTGGGGCGCATTGCTGGTGTTCCAGGGTGTGGAGAAGGAGTTGTGGGGCGGTGAAGCCGTGACCACCAACAACCGCATGGAATTGATGGGCGCGATCCGCGGCCTGGCCGAACTGAAGCGCCCCTGTGACGTACGCCTGGTCACCGACTCGCAGTACGTCATGAAGGGCATTCAGGAATGGATGCCCAACTGGAAGAAGCGTGGCTGGAAAACCGCCGCGAAAGAGCCGGTGAAGAATGCCGACCTGTGGCAGCAACTCGACGAGCAGGTGAACCGGCACAACGTGACCTGGCAATGGGTGCGCGGCCACATCGGCCACCCCGGCAATGAACGTGCGGACCAACTGGCCAACCGCGGCGTCGAAGACATCAGGAGCATGAAGCGTGCGTAGAGTCGTACTGGATACTGAAACCACCGGTATGCCGGTCAGCGATGGCCACCGGGTCATCGAGATCGGTTGCGTCGAGGTCGAGGGTCGCCGCCTGACCGGACGCCACTTCCATGTATACCTGCAGCCGGATCGCGAGATCGACGAAGGCGCCATCGCGGTTCACGGCATTACCAGCGAAGACCTCAAGGACAAGCCGCGCTTCAAGGAAGTCGCCGACGAGTTCTACGAGTTCATCAAGGGCGCGCAGCTGATCATCCACAACGCGCCGTTCGACGTGGGCTTCCTCAATAACGAGTTCGCCCTGATCGGTCAGCATGATCGCGCCGATCTGGCCTCCTACTGCGACGTGCTCGACAGCCTGCAAATGGCCCGCGAGCGTCATCCGGGGCAGCGCAACAGCCTCGATGCGCTGTGCAAGCGCTATGGCGTCGACAACTCCGGCCGCGAACTGCACGGCGCCTTGCTCGACTCGGAGATTCTCGCCGACGTCTACCTGGCGATGACCGGTGGGCAGACCAACCTGTCCCTGGCGGGCGATGGTTCCGAAGGCGACGGCAATGGCCGTCAGCAGCCGACGCCGATTCGTCGCCTACCGGCCGACCGTGCTCGGGGTGCGGTGATCGCCGCCAGCGCCGACGACCTTGCCGCACACGTCGCACGACTCGCCGCCATCGAGAAATCCGCTGGTGCGCCGGCCGTATGGGCGCAGATGGAGCAGGACACTTCCGCCTCCTGAGCGGCGAATTGCGACCTTTTCGTATAGCCGCGCCCGCGAGGGGTTCCGTCCTTTCCGGCGAGCCTCTACCCTGAGGGCACAGCGGGCCAATCCCGTGTGACCTCAGGTGTTGCTGATGTACAAAGACCTCAAGTTCCCCGTACTCATCGTTCATCGTGATATCAAGGCCGATACCGTGGCCGGCGAGCGGGTACGGGCCATCGCCCAGGAACTGGAGCAGGACGGTTTCACCATCCTCTCCACCGCCAGCTCGGCGGAAGGGCACATCGTCGCCTCGACCCATCATGGCCTGGCCTGCATCCTCGTTGCCGCCGAGGGCGCCGGGGAAAATCGCCATCTGCTTCAGGACATGGTCGCGCTGATCCGCATCGCCCGTCGGCGTGCGCCACAGTTGCCGATCTTCGCGCTCGGCGAGCAGGTCACCATCGAAAATGCACCGGCCGAAGCCATGGCTGACCTCAACCAGCTGCGCGGCATTCTCTATCTGTTCGAAGACACCGTGCCGTTTCTGGCCCGCCAGGTGGCACGTGCTGCCCGTAATTACCTCGATGGCCTGCTGCCACCGTTCTTCAAGGCCCTGGTGCAGCACACCTCGCAGTCCAATTATTCCTGGCACACACCGGGCCATGGTGGTGGCGTGGCCTATCGCAAGAGCCCGGTCGGGCAGGCCTTTCACCAGTTCTTCGGGGAGAACACCCTGCGCTCCGACCTTTCGGTGTCGGTGCCCGAGCTGGGGTCGCTGCTCGATCACACCGGCCCGCTGGCCGCAGCCGAAGAGCGGGCCGCCCGCAATTTCGGCGCCGATCACACCTACTTCGTGATCAACGGCACCTCGACCGCCAACAAGATCGTCTGGCACTCGATGGTCGGCCGCGATGACCTGGTGCTGGTCGATCGCAACTGTCACAAGTCGATTCTCCACGCGATCATCATGACCGGCGCCATTCCGCTGTACCTGTCGCCGGAACGTAACGAGCTGGGCATCATCGGGCCGATTCCGCTGAGCGAGTTCTCCCGCGAGTCGATCCAGGCCAAGATCGATGCCAGCCCGCTGGCTCGGGGCCGTGCGCCCAGGGTCAAGCTGGCGGTGGTGACCAACTCGACCTATGACGGGCTGTGCTACAACGCCGAGCTGATCAAGCGCACCCTGGGCGATTCGGTGGAGGTTCTGCACTTCGACGAAGCCTGGTATGCCTACGCCGCCTTCCACGAGTTCTATGCCGGTCGCTACGGTATGGGCACCACCCGTGAGGCGGGTGGGCCCATGGTGTTCACCACCCATTCGACTCACAAGCTATTGGCAGCCTTCAGTCAGGCGTCGATGATTCACGTGCAGGATGGTGGCGTGCGCAAGCTCGACCGTGACCGCTTCAACGAAGCGTTCATGATGCATATCTCCACGTCGCCGCAGTACGGCATCATTGCCTCGCTGGACGTGGCCTCGGCGATGATGGAAGGGCCGGCCGGGCGCTCGCTGATCCAGGAAACCTTCGACGAAGCCCTGAGTTTCCGTCGCGCGCTGGCCAACCTCGGTCAGAGTTTGAGCAGCGAGGACTGGTGGTTCAGCATCTGGCAGCCGCCGCAGACCGAAGGTGCCGACGACGTGTCGACGCCCGACTGGCTGCTGCAGCCCGAGGCCGACTGGCACGGTTTCGGCGATGTGGCCGAGGATTACGTGCTGCTCGACCCGATCAAGGTGACGCTGGTGATGCCAGGACTGACCGCAGGCGGTCGTCTCGACGAGCGTGGTATTCCTGCCGCGGTGGTCAGCAAGTTTCTCTGGGAGCGTGGCCTGGTGGTCGAAAAGACGGGGCTGTATTCGTTCCTCGTGCTGTTCTCCATGGGGATCACCAAGGGCAAATGGAGCACCCTGCTGACCGAGTTGCTGGAATTCAAGCGCAGCTATGACGCCAACCTGCCGTTGAGCGCCGTGTTGCCGTCCATCGCCCGGGAAGGCGCAGGCCGCTATCAGGGCATGGGCCTGCGTGATCTGTGCGACGCCTTGCACGACTGCTACCGGGAAAACGCCACCGCCAAATCTCTCAAGCGTATGTACACCGTGTTGCCGCAGATTGCCCTGAAGCCCGCCGATGCCTATAACCAGTTGGTACGTGGCGAGGTCGAGGAGGTGCTGGTCGACGACGTGCAGGGGCGCATCGCTGCAGTGATGCTGGTGCCTTATCCGCCGGGTATTCCGCTGATCATGCCGGGTGAGCGATTCACCACGGAAACCCGCTCGATCATCGATTACCTGCGCTTCGCACAGGCCTTCGAGCAGCGCTTCCCGGGTTTCGACGCCGATGTGCATGGGCTGCAGCGTCACGAGGGCGAGCAGGGCAGTTATTACACCGTGGATTGCATCATCGAGGCATGAACCGGGCGCAGCCGTCATGCTGAAACACCCGCTTGGGCCAGGCGTGCTCCACGTCACACCGGGCGTGATCGACTTTCAGGCGCTGCTTGCTATAGTTGCCCGGTTTGCAAGCAGCTGCCTTGGCGGCGCTCTCAGAGCCGCTGACAAGAATCCGTTCAACGTACCCCGGGCGCCCAGCGCCGTCTGCCGAGGATGACTGCAATGCCCGAATATCAGGCCTTTCGTGTCGAGCTGCTGGACAAGGTCGCCCACGTGGTGATCAACCGCCCCGACAAGATCAATGCGATGAATGCCGCCTTCTGGACGGAGATCATCGAGATCTTCCGCTGGATCGACGAGACCGACGAAATTCGAGCTGTGGTGTTGTCCGGTGCCGGCAAGCACTTCTCCTCGGGCATCGATCTCAGCCTGCTGGCCCAGGTCGGCACGCAGCTGGGCAAGGACCCCGGCCGTAACGCGCGGACGCTGCGACGCAAGATTCTCGACCTGCAGGCCTCGTTCAATGCCGTCGACGGCTGCAGCAAGCCGGTGTTGGCCGCCATTCACGGTTATTGCCTGGGCGGCGCGGTCGATCTGGTGTCGGCCTGCGACATGCGTTACTGCGCCGAGGATGCCCAGTTCGCCATCAAGGAGATCGATATCGGCATGGCCGCCGACGTCGGCACCCTGCAGCGTCTGCCACGGATCATCGGTGATGGCATGCTGCGCGAGCTGGCGTTCACCGGGCGTAGCGTGGGCGCGGCAGAGGCCCGGGAGATTGGCCTGGTCAACCAGGTATACGGCGATTTCGACGCATTGCTCGCCGGGGTGATGGACATTGCGCGCGTGATCGCCGCAAAATCGCCGGTTGCCGTGCGCGGCACCAAGGAAATGATCCGCTATATGCGCGATCATCGCGTCGACGACGGCCTCGAATACGTCGCCACCTGGAATGCTGCCATGTTGCAATCCGCTGACCTGCGTGTGGCCATGGCGGCCCATATGAACAAGCAGAACCCCGAGTTCGCTGATTGATTGCGGTTCTATCACCTGTGCGGGAGGCACAATAGCGAATGGTTTCTGGAGCATCGTCACTGGGGCTGGTTCGCGACGAACTGTTCGCCACGATCGAAGAGGCCGAAGCGAGCCTCGAACAGTTCATCGTCGAGCGTAATAACGGCAGCTTGCTGCAACAGGCCGTGGACAACCTGCAACAGGTGCGTGGCACGCTCAACCTGATCGAGCTCACCGGTGCCGAGCTGCTGGCCCAGGAAGTGCTCGACCAGGCCACAGACATTCCCGCTGGTGTGGGCCCTGAACGTGACGCCCAGTTGGCGGCGCTGAGCAATGCCCTGCATGTGCTGCGTCGGTATCTGGAAGGCCTTGATGCGCATCGCCAGGAAATGCCCGAACTGCTGCTGCCGGCGATCAACGATCTGCGCCACGCCTGCAAGCAGCCGCCGCTACCGGAGAGCTTCTTCTTCAGCGTGCGCCTCGACCAGGCCAGGCCGCGCATGGTGCCGCCTGCGCTGGACGCAGCCGCCAAGGAAAACGAAGGCCGCCGCCTGCGACAGATGTACCAGGTCGGTTTGCTTGGCTTCATCCGCGAACAGAACCCGGCCGCCAGCATGCGCCTGATGGGCCGCGCGATGAGCCGCCTGGACGGGCTGTTCGCCAACGAGCCGCGCGGTCGTCTGTGCTGGTTGGGGGCGGCTGCCCTGGAGGCTCAGAACGATGGTCAGCTGTTGCCGCGCAAATCGCGCAAGCAGCTGTTCTCGCGGATCGACCGCGAATTGCGGCAGATCCTCGCCAACGGTGCCTACGAACCGCCGCGCAGCCTGCTCAAGGAGTTGCTCTACCTGGTCGCGTTGTCCGGCGGCCGAGGGGCACTGGCAGCCGAGGTGCGCGAGTTGTTCGGCATCACTCCGTTGCCGTTCACCGATCACCTGCTGGAAGAGGAATATCAACGGCTTTCCGGGCCCGGCAAGGCGGTCATGCGTTCGCTCAGCTCGGCCATCCGTGAAGAGCTGGCCAGCGTCAAGGACCTGCTCGATCTGATCGAGCGCGGTACGTTGCAGGGTGACGGGCTGAGCAGCTTGCATGCGCTGCTGGGCAAGCTGAGCAAGACCCTCGCCATGGTCGGCCTCAGCTCCGCAGGCAACTCCCTGGCCAACCAGTTGCCAACCGTCGCTGCCTGGTGCGAAGGCGCTGCGGCCCAGCCGGATGAATTGATTACCCTGGCCGATGCCGTGCTCTATGTCGAAGGGATGGTGGCCACCCTCGAACGTGGCGAGCGAGTGGTCACGCCACGGCCGGAGCCAGAAGTATGCACCTTCGCGCAGCATCAGCTCTTCGAAGCGCGCATCGTGGTGCTGGACGAGGCGCGTGCCGGTCTCGCCCTGGCCAAGCGTGCGATCACTGCCTACCTCGAAGCCGCCGGTGATCGCATGCACCTGGCCAACGTGCCGTTCAGCCTGCAGGCGGTTCGCGGCGGCCTGTGGTTCCTCGGCCAGGAACGCGCTGCGGCCTTGGTGGGTGCCTGTGCCGACTACATCCAGACGCAGATGCTCGATGTCGAGCAGATGCCTGCCGAAACACGCCTGGAGGTGCTCGCCGACGCGCTGAGCAGCCTCGAATACTACCTGGAAGCCGACAACGGTCTGGCGCAGCCAAGCGTGCTGGATCTGGCCACGGAAAGCGTGCGCGCCCTGGGTCAGCCGGTGGCCGCCTGATGCGTTCGGGCTGGGTTCCCCAACTGTTGGATTGCCGGCAGCCTGGCGGCCTGGTGCTGGCACACCATCGCCAGCATTTTCTGGGCGACGCCCATGGCCTGCTGTTTCCCCGTGACTGGCTGAAGAGTCAGAGCCTGCCGGTGATCGCCGAGCATGGTCTCGGCCATTTTCGCGGTGAGCCGCTCTACCTCCTCGAGCTCGATGACAAGGCGGAGCTGCCGGGGTGCAGTTGGCAGGGCCTGCGTCAGGTGATGCTCGAAGGCGACGCCGAGTTGTTCCAGATGCTCGGCTATGCGGCGCAGATCGGCACCTGGGCCAGTGACAACCGGTTCTGTGGTGGCTGTGCCACGGCCATGCAATCCGTCGCTGGCGAGCGGGCCATGCACTGCCCGCGCTGCAACCTTCGTCAGTACCCGCGTTTGTCGCCGAGCATGATCGTGCTGGTCACGCGCGGTGACGAGGTCTTGCTGGCGCGCTCACCGCGCTTCGTCACCGGCGTTTACAGCACCCTGGCCGGCTTCGTCGAACCCGGCGAGTCGGTGGAGCAGTGCGTCGCCCGGGAAGTGCGCGAAGAGGTGGGCGTGGAGGTGTGCGAAATCGAGTACCAGGGCAGCCAGAACTGGCCGTTTCCGCACTCGCTGATGCTCGGCTTCCATGCTCGCTATGCCGGTGGCGAGATCGTCAGGCAGGAGGAGGAGATCGAGGACGCGCAATGGTTCTCCGTGCATGAGCTGCCACCATTACCGGCGTCTCGGTCCATCGCTCGATACCTGATCGATCTGTATGTGGCGCGCCGCTTAGGCCGCGCTGAACCAGTGCTGCCAGACTAGCCGCGTAGTCAGCCCCAGAACCACCAGAATGAACACGGGGCGGATGAACCGGGAGCCGCCGCCTATGGCGGTGCGCGCGCCGAGAAAGGCGCCGGCCATCAGCGAGAAGCCCATGCACAGCCCCAGCACCCAGGCTACCTGACCCGCCGCGATGAACACCGCCAGCGCACAGGCATTGCTGATGAAGTTCATCGAGCGCGCCACGCCGCTCGCGCGGACCAGATCCAGCGGGTACATCAGCAGCGTACTGACCGTCCAGAACGCACCGGTTCCGGGGCCGGCCACGCCGTCGTAGAAACCCAGGGTCAGGCTCTGCGGCCACTGGCGTTTTTTAGCGATCGGCAGGTCGGCGTCCAGCGGAGCGCTGGGGGTCTTGCCGAACAGCAGATAGAGGCCGCAGGCGAACACCACCACCGGCAGCATCTTGTTGATCCACTCCGCGGGCATCCAGTGCACCAGCACGGCACCGGCAATGGCGCCGATGGCCGTGCCGATCATCGCGTTGCGCCACTTGGCCGGGGTGAACAGCTTGCGCCGATAGAAGGTATAGCCCGCAGTACCGGAGCCGAAGGTCGCACAGAGTTTGCTGGTCCCCAGTACCAGGTGCGGTGGCATGCCGGTGGTGAGCAGCGCGGGAATGGTCAATAGGCCGCCGCCCCCGGCGATGGCGTCGATGAATCCGGCGATGAAGGCAACCAGGGCGAGCAGCAGCAACGTCGTGGGATCGACGGCCATTTCGAACGGGAGGGACATAAAAGGCGACCTGTATCCGATTGTGCGGTGTCGGCGCTATTCGCATGCGAATGCGCTGCGCATAATGCCGACATTTTCACGTACAAGGAATTGATTCCATGCAGTACAACGGTCTTGCCTGGGCGACGGCTCTGCTGGCGTTGCTGGTGCTCTTCGTCGCGGTGCGTATCCTGTTCGGCGGGCGCTGGTTCCTGGCCTGGCTACGCGGCACCTGCGGGCTGGTATTTCTGCTCGCCGCAGTGCTGGTCGGGCTGGTGGCCTACGACCTGAGCCGTTACGAACCATGGCCGGCGGACAAGCCACTGCTGACCCTGAGTTTTCATCGTGCGGGCAATGTCTATCAGGTCGATATCACCGAGGGCGCTGCCCAGCGCAGCGTCAATCTGGAGGGCGACCTGTGGCAGCTGGATGCGCGCCTGTTGCAATGGAAGGGGCTGGCGGACCTGATCGGCCTCGAGCCGGGCTATCGCCTGGAGAAGCTCAACAGCCGTTTCCTGGCCATCGAGCAGCAGAGCCAGGCTCGCTACACCCAGGTGGAGCTGACCCAGAGCCTGTATGGCGTCGATCTGTGGCGCTGGCTGCGCCTGGGCCAGCATGATCTGTTCATGTTCGATGCCCAGGCCCGCCGTGTAACCTATCTGCCGATGGCCGATGGGGCGGTATTCAACATCAGCCTGACGCCTACCGGGTTGCTGGCCCAGCCGATGAATCAGGCCGCCCACCAGGCGCTGCAGGACTGGCAGTAGGGCGCGTAGCCTCAGGACAGGAAGCCACCGTCGACATTCAGCGACACGCCGGTGGTGTAACTCGACGCGTCGCTGGCCAGGTAGAGCACCGCGCCGGCCATTTCGCTCGGGTCGGCGACGCGCTTGAGCGGAATGCGCTGCAGGGCGAAGTTGAGGATCGCCTCGTTCTTGGTCAGCGCCGAGGCGAAGCGGGTATCGGTGAGCCCGGGGAGCAGGGCGTTGCAACGGATGCCGAACTGCGCGCATTCCTTGGCGAACACCTTGGTCATGCTGATAACGGCAGCCTTGGTGACCGAATAGATGCCCTGGAACTCACCCGGTGATACGCCGTTGATCGATGCCACGTTGATGATGCTGCCGCCGCCGCTTTCCTTCATCAGCTTGCCGCCTTCGATGGACATGAAGTAGTAGCCACGGATATTCACGTCGACCGTCTTCTGGAAAGCTCCGAGATCGGTATCCAGCACGTTGCAGAACTGCGGGTTGGTCGCGGCGTTGTTGACCAGAATGTCGAGGCGGCCGAAGCGCTCGCGGATTTGTGCGAATACCGCCTGGATCTGCTCCATCTCGCCAATGTGGCAAGCCATCGCCACTGCCTTGCCACCTTTGGCAATGATGGCATCCGCCACCGTCTGGCAGTCGTCCAGCTTGCGGCTGGCGACGATCACCTGGGCGCCTTGCTGGGCCAGCAGATGGGCGATCGCTTCACCGATCCCGCGGCTGGCACCGGATACGAAGGCGATCTTGCCATCGAGGTCGAACAACTGGGTCTTGGACATGTGAGCCTCTCTGAATGGGTGACGTCAAAGTGACGAGCGAGCGATGACCCCAAGAGCCATCTGTTCCAGCAATGCGTTCATCTGCACGAATGAGGCGAAGCGCTTGTCGGCGGTCTGACCGTGGTAGTAGCGGTAATAGATCTGCTGAACGATTCCGGCGAGGCGGAACAGGCCGTAGATGTAATAGAAGTCGAAGCACTCGATCTCGATGCCGGCGCGTTGCGCGTAGTAATCGACGAAGGCCTGGCGAGTCAGCATGCCGGGGGCATTGCTCGGCTGGCGGCGCATCATCTGCACGGCGGGTGGGTCGTCTGCCTCGATCCAGTAGGCGAGGGTGTTGCCCAGATCCATCAGCGGGTCGCCCAGGGTGGTGAGTTCCCAGTCGAGCACGCCGATGATGCGCATGGGATCCTGCGGATCGAGAATCACATTGTCGAAGCGATAGTCGTTGTGCACGATTGCCGGTTGCGGGTGGTCGGCCGGCATCTTCTCCTGCAACCAGCGCCTGACCTCTTGCCAGAGCGGTGCGTCGGGTGTCAGGGCGTTATCGTAGCGCTCGCTCCAGCCACTGATCTGTCGCGCCACGTAGCCGTCCGGCTTGCCGAGATCGGCCAGGCCGCAGGCGGCGTAATCGACCTGATGGAGTTCCACGAGACGGTCGATGAAGCTCTCGCACAGGGTGGTGGTCTGCGCAGGCGTGAACTGCAGTTCGGCAGGCAGATCGGCGCGCAGGATGATGCCCTCGACCCGCTCCATGACGTAGAACTCGGCGCCGATGACCGACGGATCGGTGCAGTGCACGAAGGCTTGCGGGCAATAGGGGAAGGCGTCACGGAGCCTGTTGAGAATGCGGAATTCGCGGCCCATGTCATGGGCCGACTTCGCCTTGCTGCCAAACGGCGGGCGACGCAGCACCAGTTCCCGATCGGCATAGCGCAGCAGATAGGTCAGGTTCGAGGCGCCGCCGGGAAACTGGCTGATTTGCGGTGTGCCGCTCAAACCATGCATATGCGCCTTGAGATAGACGTCGATGGCAGTGGCGTCGAGTTCCTCGCCCTGGCGAATGGCACTGGATCGGTCGGTGAGTGTCATCCCTATCCCTTTCTAGTTGTCGTTGGCGGTGATGATCTGGCCAATCTAATCAGCCCGGCCCGGGGCCACAAGCACATCACCGGCTTATCGATATGGCTGTTGGTAGCGGATCAAGGCCGCTGATGCGTCCCTGGCAGACGAAAAAAAACCGGAATCGCAAGACTCCGGTTTTGGCTGCCGAACCTGTCGCTGCGGTCTCAGACCGGGAACAGTTCGCTCAGCTTGAGCGCCAGCATCATGTCGCCCTCGGCGCGCAGCTTGCCGGCCATGAATGCCTGCATGCCGTCGGTTTCACCGGTGGTGATGCCCTTGAAGGTTTCCTTGTCCATGATCAGCGTGACGTTGGCGTCCGGGCTGTCGCCCTGTTTGACGTCGCAGGTGCCGTCCTTGACGATCAGGTAGTGGTTGTCGGCATCTTCGATATTGAACTGGAAGACCAGGTCCAGGCCTTCGGCGGCGCTGGGGTTGAACTTGGCCTGCATGGTTTGGACGATGTCTGCGACGCTCATGGTGGTTTCCTTTGTTTTCGGGGTGTTCTGCACCCTCGCGGGTACGTTGGCCGAAGCTCAGCGATAGGTGATGAGCGACGGTGTATTCAACAGCTGCAAATGGGCGTGGCTGTTGAACGAAGCCAGGGTCACCCGCTCGCCCTGAAACTTCAGGCAGCTTAGCGAGGTGTTGACGATTTGCCAGTTCATCGCGAAGGCACTGGCGACCGGCATGCCGGTCAGCAGGTGCAGCAACGCGGTGATGGTGCCGCCGGAGGTGAACACGGCGATTTTCTCTCTGGATGTTGCACTGCCGAGCAGGCGCTGCAAGCCGCCGTCCACCTGGTCGACGAAAGCCTGCCAGCTTTGCAGCGCCGGGGCGTCGTAATCGCCACCTATCCAGGTTTCCAGCAGCCGCACGAACAGGCGCTGGAATTCGGCGCGGTTGTGCGCGGCGTCACGCATGATCTCGACGGCCTTCGGCTCATGGGGTAGCAGTGCCGGGAGCAGGGCGCGGATAACGCCCTCGGCATCGAATTCATTGAATGCCGGATCGGTTTCCAGCGCAGGAGCCTGCTCCAGTTGTTCGAGTACCAACCGCCCGGTGTGGGACTGGCGCAGCAGGCTGCCGCTGATCGCCCGATCAAGGCGTAGCCCGGTTTGCGCCAGGTGGCTGCCAAGCAGGCTGGACTGCTGCGCGCCCAAGGGCGAGAGAACGTCGTAATCCTCTGCACCGAACGAAGCCTGGCCATGTCGAATCAGGTAGATGCTGCCCACGTCCGCTGCAACCCGGGAACCTTGAATGTTTGCCGAGGGTAGGAGGGTGGCCCGAGGCTGTCAACGAAAATTCATACGTTTGTTTGAATTCGTATGGCATGCATCCGCTGAAAGCCGCGAAGCTGTCTGGCCGTGCCCAGGTGGCGCCGGTATGCTTGGGTAACGCAAGGTCTCTATGAGAGGCCATCGATTGGATAGAGGGGAAGTGTGTGGAGTTTCTTGCTGATTACGCAGGGTTTCTGGCCAAGACGGTCACGCTGGTGGTGGCCTTCATCGTCGTACTGGTCGCCCTCGTCGCAGTGCGCAGCCGTGGTCGCCGTGGTGGTGGCCAACTGCAGGTGGTCAAACTCAACGATTTCTACAAGGCACTGCGTCAGCGCCTGGAGCAGTCGATCCTGGACAAGGATCAACTCAAGGCCCTGAGCAAGGAGGAAGCCAAGTCGGCCAAACTTGCCAAGAAGAAGCCGCAGCAGAAGTCCCGGGTTTACGTGTTGGATTTCGATGGCGACATCAAGGCCTCGGCGACCGACGGCCTGCGTCACGAAATCACCGCGCTGCTGAGCCTGGCCACGCCTCAGGATGAGGTCGTGCTGCGCCTGGAAAGTGGCGGCGGCATGGTACACAGCTACGGGCTGGCATCCTCGCAGCTGGCGCGTATCCGCCAGGCCGGCGTGCCGCTGACGGTGTGCATCGACAAGGTCGCGGCCAGCGGCGGCTACATGATGGCCTGCATTGGCGAGAAGATCATTTCCGCACCCTTCGCCATCCTCGGTTCCATCGGCGTGGTCGCCCAGTTGCCGAACGTCAATCGCCTGCTGAAGAAGCACGATATCGACTTCGAGGTGCTGACCGCTGGCGAATACAAGCGCACCCTCACGGTGTTCGGCGAAAATACCGAAAAGGGCCGGGAGAAGTTTCAGGAAGACCTGGAAACCACCCACGAGCTGTTCAAGAACTTCGTCGCTCGCTACCGCCCACAGCTGGAGATCGATGAAATTGCCACCGGCGAAGTCTGGCTGGGCATGGCTGCACTGGAAAAACAGCTGGTCGATGAGCTGAAAACCAGTGACGAGTACCTGGCCGAGCGTGCCCGCGACGCCGATCTGTTCCAACTGCACTTCGTGCAGAAGAAATCCCTGCAGGAGCGTGTCGGTCTGGCTGCCAGCGTGGCGCTGGATCGCTTTGCACTGACCTGGCTAGGCCGTCTCGGTCAGCAACGCTTCTGGTAACCGCTACGTTCCGCCAAGGCGGATGAAGGAGGTTTGGATGACGAGTTTTTTCGCTCTACAGGCAGCCCCGGATGCAAGTGGCACCTTCGCCCAGCAGGTGGTCGAGCGCGATGTCGCCGACTTGCCGGCGGGCGAGCTGCTGATCCGCGTTCAGTACTCTTCTCTCAACTTCAAGGACGCGCTCTCGGCCAGTGGGCAGCGGGGTGTCAGCCGTCATTACCCGCATACCCCGGGCATCGATGCGGCGGGTGTGGTGGAGCATTCCAGCGCCGCGGAATTCAACGAGGGCGACGAGGTGATCGTCACCGGCTACGACCTCGGCATGAATACCGCTGGCGGTTTTGGCCAATACATCCGTATTCCCGCCGGCTGGGCGATCAAGCGGCCCCAGGGGCTGTCACTGCGTGAATCGATGATTCTCGGTACCGCAGGCCTGACTGCCGCCCTGTGCGTCGACAAGCTGGAACGTGCCGGTCTAGCCCCGGACGACGGTCCGGTGCTGGTGACTGGCGCTACGGGCGGTGTGGGCAGCATCGCGGTGATGTTGCTGAGCAAGCTGGGCTATCAGGTGACGGCGGCGACCGGCAAGGCGCAGGAAAGCGAACTGCTGACCCGCCTCGGTGCCACCCAGGTGATTCCGCGTCTCGAGCTGCAGGCAGGCTCCGATCGACCGCTGCTGCGCGAACAATGGAGCGGTGCGGTGGATACGGTCGGGGGCGACATCCTCTTCAACGTTCTCAAGGCCACCCAGTACGGCGGCAGCGTCGCTTGCTGCGGGCTGACTGCGGGCGTCGAATTTCAGGCCAGCGTGCTGCCCTTCATCCTGCGTGGTGTGAATCTGCTGGGCGTCGACTCGGTCGAGCTGCCACTGGTGGTCAAGGCATCGATGTGGGACAAGCTGTCGCTGCAGTGGAAACTGCCGAACCTCGATGATCTGGTCAGCGAAGTGGGGTTGGCGCAGTTGCCCGAGGCGATCGAGCGAATTCTGCAAGGTGGTCAGGTCGGGCGGATACTGGTCAGGCTGGACTGACGTCAGCGGCTTTGTGAACGAAGCGCCCGGTATCGCCGGGCGTTTTCATGTCAACTGCCCTGTGGCGGGTTGCGTCGATCCGCGCCGCGGATCAGGGCAAAAAAAGCCCGGCGGGTGCCGGGCTAGATGGTGCGGGTATCAGACTTGCGGTGGGTTGGTCTCGCGGGATGGATGGCGGTGCTGGGCGATACCGGCGATCAGTTGATCGATGAGCGTCTGATCCGCACTGCTGCCGTCGTAGACCCCGGCAGGCGCGCTCTGCAGCGGCACATCGGCTTTCTCGAGCAACTGAGTGCCGGCACCGATGGCGAGAATGCTCTTGCCGTGGCGGAAGCTGTCACGCACGAACTCCAGCGCGCGCCCATCCGCTTGCAATGCGGTGCTGGCATCCTGGCCATCGGGTACCACCAGCGCATCGAAGAGTGGTGCCGGCTGGTTTTCCAGCGAGCAGTCGGCTTCGATGACATTGCCGTCAGCGGCGTTGAACGGACCTACCCGTGGGCCAACCAGGCGTACCACCGCGCCTTCGGCCTGCAGGGCGCTAGACACCGCTTGCAGTGAAGTGGCGTCTACACCGGCAGCCAGAAGAATCGCCACCTGGCGGGTACGAATGCTGCCATCGCCTGGTCGTGCCAGCAGCGACAGCGCAGGAGAGTCCTCTATTTCAGCCGCTATGGGCTGCGGGTTGGCCTTTGGCAACGGCTCCGGCAATGGCATGCCGAGACCATCGGCGACGCCCTGAGCCAGGGTTTCCGAGATATTGCGCAGCATCGCCAGGGTACGGTTACGAATACCGGGCACAGTCACCTTGCTCAATTCGAAGCGCAGCGCATCGATGATGTGCTGTTGCTCGTGGTCCGCCTGGCTGTTGAAGAACAGGCTGGCCTGGTTGTAGTGCTCGGCGAACTTCTCTGGCTTGCCACGCACTTCGTCACCCTGAATCGGCTCGGGGAAGGGGACGAAGCCCATCTCGCCGTTCTGGAACGGGCAGCCACCCGCCAGGGAGTTCGGCTCGTAGGCCACCCGACCACGGTGGATGGTCTGCCGATGCATGCCGTCGCGTTGATTGTTGTGCACCGGCACAACCGGGGCATTGATCGGCAACTCCTGGAAGTTGGCACCACCCAGGCGAGTGATCTGGGTATCCACGTAGGAGTGGATGCGCCCGGCCAGCAGCGGGTCGTTGCTGAAGTCGATGCCTGGCACCACATGTGCGGTACAGAAGGCCACCTGCTCGGTTTCAGCGAAGAAATTGTCCGGGTTGCGGTTCAGTACCATGCGACCGATCGGGCGCACGGGTACCAGTTCCTCGGGAATCAGCTTGGTCGAGTCGAGAATGTCGAAACTGAAGGATTCCGCCTCGGCCTCGGAGATGACCTGTACGCCCAGCTCCCATTCCGGGTACTCGCCGGCCTCGATGGCTTCCCAGAGATCGCGGCGGTGGAAGTCCGGGTCGGCGCCGGAAATCTTCACCGCCTCGTCCCACACGTGGGAGTGGGTGCCGAGCTTCGGGCTCCAGTGGAATTTGACGAAGTGCGATTCCCCTGCGGCGTTGACGAAACGGAAGCTGTGCACGCCAAAGCCCTGCATCATCCGGTAGCTACGCGGGATGCCGCGATCGGACATGACCCACATGATCATGTGCGCCGACTCCGGCATCAGCGAGATGAAATCCCAGAAAGTGTCATGGGCCGATGCTGCCTGCGGCATGCCGTGGTGGGGTTCGGGTTTGACCGCATGGACCAGGTCGGGAAACTTCATCGCGTCCTGAATGAAGAACACCGGGATGTTGTTGCCCACCAGATCCCAGTTGCCCTGGTCGGTGTAGAACTTCACCGCGAAACCACGGGCATCACGGGCGGTGTCCTTGGAGCCACGCTCGCCGGCCACGGTGGAGAAACGCACGAAGACCGGAGTCTGCTTGCCGGCTTCGGCGAACAGCGAGGCGCAGGTCAGGTCCTGCAGCGAATCGTAGCTCTCGAAGTAGCCGTGGGCTGCCGAGCCGCGAGCGTGGACGATGCGCTCCGGAATCCGCTCATGGTCGAAATGGGTGATCTTCTCGCGGAGGATGAAGTCCTTGAGCAGCGCCGGGCCACGCAGCCCCGCCTTGAGCGAGCTCTGATTGTCCGCGATGGGCACGCCGAGGTTGGTGGTCATGCCCTGGCCGCCGCTGTCGGCACGGACTCTCGGCAAATGGCCACTGGCGGCATTGACGCCCTGTTCGGGCGCGTCACCGGTCTTCTCGTTGGTATTGGTCTCGCTGACGGTGCTGGCGCCCACGCTGAAGGGGCAGCCGACCGCAGCGCCCTGGCGGGGCTTGCTGGAGGCCTCACCGTATTCATCGGCCTTGTTGGCGTTGTGCGGCATGGCGTCGACGGTTTCGCCGGTGGCACGCTTCTGTTCGATGACTGCCTTGCCGGTTCCGGCAGGCGGCGCCGCAGCGGCGGCGCTATCGCTTTTCAGATAGGCGCTGTCGGCGGCGGAGGATTTCGGGGTGGAGGTTTTGCGCGAAGCCATTTGCTTTATCCTCATCAGGGCTGCCACGCATCGGTTGTGCGCAGCTAATTGCAGACAAGGGCCGCCGAGCGATTTGTAGTAGTTGCTCTGGCTCGACGCCCATGGCCTTGGTAGGCCTATGGGTACGAATGACCTGACGCGAGTTAGGTTCAGGGTAAAGTCCTCAACGGTCACCGGCCTTGTGCCACCTTGGAGAGGATGCAACGATGCCCCCCGCACGATTATTCACCGATACAGGAAATACCATGGATACGATGGCGGTTACGATCGAGGACTGGGATGGCGACGGTGCCATACGGCTGCCCGATGAGGCGTTGCAGGAACTTGGCGTCGACGTGGGTGACAGGCTCTATCTTCTGGAGACCCTGGTGGGCAACCAGAAAGCCTTCATCCTCTCCAGGCAACCACAGATTCCCGAACGAATCGATGAGCTTGCCGAGCAGTTCGGCAAACTGGATCGGTAGGGCGGACAGCGCCCAGAAAAAAGCCCCGCCGATTGGCGGGGCTCCTGGTTTCAGGCGCGGCGCCTGAACAGAGGTACCGGCTGGTCGCTGGAGGCCTGATAGACCTCGGCGAACTCCTCGAAGGCTTTCAGCGCGTCTTCGGGGTCCTTGTCTTCGCGCAGGGCGAAGGCATCGAAGCCACAACGCTTGAGCGCCCACAGCTGGTCACGCAGCACATCACCGATGGCGCGCAGCTCACCCTTGAAGCCGTAGCGGGTGCGTAACAGGTAGGCGGAGGAGGAGTGGCGACCATCGGTGAAGGCCGGGAAGTTCAGCGCGATGAGCTGAAAATCGTCCAGCGCGTCGACGATGGACTCGATCTCTTCCTCTGCATCCAGCCACACGCCCAAGCCGCCGTCGCGCGCTTTGAGCGCGTTGCCATGCTCCAGCCAGAGTGCCAGCGGGACGATCAGGTCGTCGCAGTTGGACAGCTCTTCGAAGGTGGTTTCCTTCGGCAGCAGGTGCCAGCTTTCGTCGACGATCTGGCCGTTCTTAATGATTCGCTGCATATACGCGCTCCTTGAACGGGGCGACACCGATACGGCGGAAGGTGTCGAGGAAACTCTCTTCTTCGGTACGTTGTTCGACGTAGACGTTGACGATCTTGTCGATCACGTCCGGCATGTCGTCCTGAGCGAAGGACGGGCCGAGGATCTGCGCCAGGCTGGCGTCACGCCCGGCGCTGCCGCCGAGCGACACCTGGTAGAACTCCTGGCCTTTCTTGTCCACACCGAGAATGCCGATGTGGCCCACGTGGTGGTGGCCGCAGGCATTCATGCAACCGGAGATGTTCAGGTCGATGTTGCCGATGTCGAACAGGTAGTCGAGGTTGTCGAAGCGCCGCTGAATGGCTTCGGCGACCGGAATCGACTTGGCGTTGGCCAGGGAGCAGAAGTCGCCACCCGGGCAGCAGATGATATCGGTCAGCAGGCCCACGTTCGGCGTGGCGAAACCCTGCTCGCGCAGCTCGCCCCACAGGGTGAACAACTGCTCCTGCTCGACGTCCGCGAGAATGATGTTCTGGTTGTGGCTGTTGCGCACCTCACCGAAGCTGTAACGGTCAGCCAGCTCGGCGATGGCCTCGAGCTGCTTGTCGGTCACGTCGCCCGGCGCTACGCCAGTCGGCTTGAGCGACAGCGTCACGGCGACGTAACCCGGCTTCTTGTGGGCGAAAGTGTTGCGCTCGCGCCAGCGGGCGAAGCCTGGATGCTCGGCGTCATGGCCAGCGAGGAGGGCGTCCTGATCCTGCAGCGCCTTGTAGGCCGGGTCGACGAAGTGAGCGGCGACGCGCGCCACCTCTGCATCGGTCAGGGTGGTCGGGCCGTCCTTGAGGTGCGCCCACTCGGCGTTCACGCGTTCGGCGAACACTTCGGGGGTCAGCGCCTTGACCAGGATCTTGATGCGCGCCTTGTACTTGTTGTCACGACGGCCATAGCGGTTGTACACACGCAGGATGGCGTCGAGATAGGAGAGCAAATGCTTCCACGGCAGGAATTCGTTGATGAAGCTGCCAACGATAGGGGTACGTCCGAGACCGCCGCCCACTGCTACGCGGAAGCCCAGCTCACCCGCTTCGTTGTTCACCGCTTCCAGGCCGATGTCGTGCACTTCGATGGCCGCACGGTCACTGGTCGAGCCATTGACGGCAATCTTGAACTTGCGTGGCAGATGGCTGAACTCGGGATGGAACGTCGACCACTGACGGATGATCTCGCACCAGGGGCGTGGATCGATCAGTTCGTCCTTGGCAACACCGGCGAACTGGTCGGTGGTGGTGTTACGGATGCAGTTGCCGCTGGTCTGGATCGCGTGCATCTGCACGGTAGCCAGTTCGGCGAGAATTTCAGGCACGTCTTCCAGCTCCGGCCAGTTGAACTGGACGTTCTGACGGGTGCTGATGTGGGCATAGCCCTTGTCGTAATCGCGGGCGATCTGTGCCAGCTTGCGCACCTGCGTGGAAGACAGCAGGCCGTAGGGGACGGCGACGCGCAGCATGGGCGCGAAACGCTGAATGTACAGACCGTTCTGCAAGCGCAACGGACGGAATTCTTCACCGCTCAGTTCGCCACTGAGATACCGGCGGGTTTGATCGCGGAACTGCTTGACGCGGTCCTCGACGATTTGTTGGTCGTACTGGTCGTATACGTACATGGAGAATCCTGTTATCAGGCTGCTTGCCAGATCGGTGAAAGGCTACTGCGCGCAGCTGTGCGGTATTGGAATCAGCGTCGCGACGGTTAACCGTCCGTTTACTGATTCCGTTCCTGGCTAGCCGTCGCTCGCAACGTTCTCGATGACCTGTTACAGCAAATCTGCGCGCACGGCCGCGCACTCCAGGCGGAGCCGGGGGAAGATACCAGTTCAGGTTTATGCGCAAAAGTGACGTTTTAATATATGAAAAGAACTTTTGGTGCTAAGCAACAGTGCATGCATAACTGCACGGGGCGAGCCTGCAGCGCGGCCGGGCCGAATCGCTCGCCCAGGTCGGGCGCCACTCGGGAATGGTTCGCAATAGCCCGATAAAACAAGTGCTTGCAGATCTGGCGCGCAGACTATCCGGTGACCCTGAGCGGCATGTCCATCGCCTGGGAGTCAGCAGATGCTGGCAACCGATGATCGGGGGGGATGCCGATTCGATCATACGCCGACCCTGGCTTGAAGATAGTGCGCTGATCTCCGGTTAGACGGCCGGCATGCAACGTTAAGATGAAACGCCGCGGATCATCGGGCTGTCGCAGCTATCAAGTGGATATCAACGTCTTCGTTCATTCGGTCAGAGGGGTTACATGCAAACGCTTTCGCAGCCCACCAGTTTTCTGCAGGCCTGGCTCACTCAGGTGCGGGCATCGCCCTGGGTCGCCGCCGGGCTCGCGGTTGCCCTGCTGGTCGTGCTCTGGTTACTGATAAGCAGCCTTTTCAACGTATACGAAGACGGGCACCCCGAGCGTGTGCGTCATGCGCTATACGGTGGCGGAGCTGGCTTCGCGGCCACCGCTCTGGGGGCGTTGGCGGCGCTGGCGCTTGGCACCATCAGCGTAAGAACCCAGGACAGCCTGCTTGGCTTCGCCGCGGGCATGATGCTCGCCGCCAGTTCCTTCTCGCTGATCATCCCGGGCCTGGAGGCTGCCGAAAGCATCACCGGCAGCGGCATGCTCGGCGCCGCCACCGTGGTGGTCGGCTTGGCCCTTGGTGTCCTGCTGATGCTGGGTCTCGATCACTTCACCCCGCACGAGCACGAGAGTACCGGGCCGCTCGGGCCGCAGAGCGAACGCTTGAACCGCGTATGGCTATTCGTCTTCGCCATCACCTTGCACAACCTGCCGGAAGGTATGGCGGTTGGTGTCGGTTTCGCCGGCGACGACATGAAGGTGGGGATTCCTCTGGCCACCGCCATTGCCATTCAGGATATTCCCGAAGGCCTTGCGGTCGCCCTGGCGCTGCGTACCACCGGCCTGTCGGCCTGGCAGGCGGCGCTGATCGCGGCGGCCAGTGGACTGATGGAGCCACTGGGGGCTCTGGTTGGCGTTGGCATGTCCAGCAGCTATGCGCTCGCCTATCCGATCGGCCTGGGGCTGGCTGCCGGGGCCATGCTGTTCGTGGTGTCCCATGAAATCATCCCGGAAACCCATCGCAACGGTCATCAGACGCCTGCGACACTCGGATTGATGGGCGGATTTGCTGTGATGATGTTCCTGGATACGGCACTGGGCTGATTGGCGTTTCTGCGCACCTGATGCACACTGCAGCCGAGCGGTCGGATAGGGGGGCGCGTGTGCGGATAAGTGATGTGAGGGCGTGCTGTCTCCGGGCTGGCTGCGCACTCCTGGTTGTCGGTGCGCTATGGGGTGCAGGCAGCGTGCAAGCCGAGCCGTTGAATATCTATGTCGGTCAGGGGCAGATGCCATTCGCCGATGGCGTGGCCGACCGAGCGGGCCTGTTTGGCGATCTGATGCGGGAATTGTGCGCTCGTACCGAGCAACAATGCGTTTTTCGCAGCGTACCCTGGCGCCGGGTGTTGAGCGAGGCGAGCGACGATGAGCACGGCATCGTGCTGAACCTCGGGCGTACTGCCGAGCGTGAGGGCGATTTCGCCTGGCTGCTCGACGTGCTGCCCACTCCCTACGTGCTGGCCAGCGTCGATCACCCTTACAACAGCCTGGCCGAGGCGCTGAAGGCTGGCCCGGTAGCGGTCATGGGGGGGACACCCAGAGCCAACGATATCAATGCCATTCGTACCTCGGGGCAACGGGTCGTCGAAGTCACCGATCCACAGCAGGCTGCTCAGCTGCTGCACAGCGGCCGGGTGGTCGCCTGGTTCGAGATCGACCTGCGTGCGCTGTATCTGTGGCGTGAGTTGGGGTACGAGGCGCCGCTGTTGTTCGGCAAGCCACTCAGCCAGACGCGCAGCCATATCGCCGCCAGCCTCAGGTTCGATGGCGCGCAAGCCATGCGCCAGAGAATGAGCGACGCCTTCGCGCAAATGCGCAGCGACGGCAGTTGGCAGCGCATATTGGCGAGCTATCTGGGCCTGGAAAAGTCACAGACTTTGCTGTCGGACGGCTGGTGAGTCATGCTATCGCCCTGAAAACACCGCGTGGAGCGCCTGATGAAGTTCATACACCAGCGCGAGCACCTCAACGAAGACGACCTGGTCGTCATCGAATGCTCGCAACCCTGCAATATCCGCCTGATGAGCGACGCGAATTTTCGCAGCTTCAAGAATGGTGGCCGGCATACCTATCACGGCGGGGCTTTCGATAAATTCCCGGCAAAGATCACCGTGCCCAGCAGTGGTTTCTGGAATATCACCGTCGATACCGTGACCCGCAAGGCGATCAGCGTCACCCGCAAGCCGACGCTGAAGCATTCCATCAAGATCGTGCGCCGCTCGTCTTCCGATCTGTCCTGATACCGCCAGGTCTCGCCATGCAGCCTGGCGGCGAGGCCCTAAATCACGCTGGTATTGAAGCCTTCCTCGATAAGCAGTTCACCCGTGGCGGGCGTGAAGCTGCAGATAACTTCCAGCCCGAGATAATCGGCCGACTCGTGAGCGTCCTCTTCGAGGCAGCGGATCTGGATCCACAGTTGGTAGTCACCGTCATCGCGATAGCCTTCGAACGTTTGCGAGCCAATGTAGTACTGGCCCGATAGACGGCTGCGGCTGGGGAATTGCTCCTCATCGCCAAAGCACTGCCTAGGGTCGTTGACGAACGCATTGATGCGCTCGTCCAGGCTGGCGTGAATCCGCTCCAGCAGCGGCTCGAAAGCCCGCTGGCTGGCCTCGCCATCATCGCCGAGGTAGTCGGTCACGTGGCGTGCGTAGTCGGGAGCCCAGTGCGGCGGGTCGATGCGGGTCATCTTCAGCACGTGGGCTTCTCCTCGAGGGTGGGCTGCTACTCGTCGTCGCTGCTGGCTGCGGTCGCGGCAAAACAGCGGAGCTGATGATCACCCAGCGTCCAGCTGTCATTGGCAGAGCGATACTCGGCCTCCATCACTGCGTTATAGCTGAACTGCCAGCGTTTGCGCTCACGACCGTCCTGCACCTCGATGGTCAGGACGGTGGCTTCGCTGGCGAACGGCTGATCGGCTTCGGCGGCAGCCTCGGCCTGGTCGAGCAACCTGTCGTCGAGCTGGAAGTCGAAGGCATGCAGGCCGTCGATCTCCAGCATGTCGGCGGTTTCCAGCTGGTCGAGCAGGTAAGGTTGATCACTCATTCGTCGTATCCCAGGTTGGGTGCCAGCCAGCGTTCGCTGACGGTAATGTCCTGATTCTTGCGCTCGCTGTACTGCTCGATCTGGTCCTTGTCGACCTTGCCGACGGCAAAGTACTGGGCCTCCGGGTGGGCGAAGTACCAACCGCTGACAGCCGCTGCAGGGAACATGGCGTAGTGCTCGGTGAGGAACACGCCGCTGCGGCCCGCCTTGTGGTAGTCGGCCTCCGGGTCGAGCAGGTTGAACAGGGTTCGTTTCTCGGTGTGATCCGGGCAGGCCGGGTAACCGGGGGCAGGGCGGATGCCCTTGTAGGCTTCCTTGATCAGATCGTCGTTGCTCAGGTGCTCATCAGGCTGATAGCCCCAGTGCTCCCTGCGCACGCATTCGTGCAGCCATTCGGCGCAGGCTTCGGCGAGGCGGTCGGCCAGCGCCTTGACCATGATCGAGTTGTAATCGTCGCCGTTGGCCTCGTAGGCCTTGGCCACTTCCTCGGCACCGATGCCCGCGGTGGTAATGAAACCGCCGACGTAGTCGCTGATGCCGCTGTCCTTCGGCGCGACGAAGTCGGCCAGGGACAGGTTCGGCTTGCCGTCGGGCTTGATGGTCTGTTGGCGCAGGTGGTGCAGGGTGGCAAGCGGCTGGCCGTCCTCGCCATAGACTTCGATGTCGTCGTCGCGTACCTGGTTGGCCGGCCAGAAGCCGAATACGGCACGGGCCTTGATCAGCTTCTCGTCGATCAGCTTCCTGAGAATCACCTTGGCGTCATTGAACAGGCTGGTGGCCGCTTCGCCGACCACCTCGTCGGTGAGGATGCGCGGGTACTTGCCGGCCAGGTCCCAGGAGATGAAGAAAGGCGTCCAGTCGATGTACTCGGCCAGCACGTTGAGGTCGATGTCATCGAGCACCTTCACGCCGGTAAAGCTCGGCTGCGGCGCGGTGTAACCGGCCCAGTCGAACGTCGGCTTGTTGGCGACGGCCTTGTCGTAACTCAGGCGCTCGGTGCGCGAGGCACGGGCCGAGGTGCGTTCGCGCACCACCACATAATCGTCGCGAGTGCGCTGCACGAAGTCGGGTTTGAGTTCCTTGGACAGCAACTGAGTCGCCACGCCCACGGCGCGTGAGGCGTCGGTGACGTAGACGACCGCATCGTTGCTGTACTGCGGGTCGATCTTCACCGCGGTGTGCGCTTTCGAGGTAGTGGCGCCGCCGATCATCAGGGGCAGGGTGAAGCCCTGGCGCTGCATTTCCTTGGCGACGTGCACCATTTCGTCCAGCGACGGGGTGATCAGGCCGGACAGGCCGATGATGTCGCATTTCTCGGCGATAGCGGTCTGCAGGATCTTCTCTGCCGGCACCATCACGCCAAGGTCGACGATGTCGTAGCCGTTGCAGCCGAGCACCACGCCGACGATGTTCTTGCCGATGTCATGCACGTCACCCTTTACCGTGGCCATGAGAATCTTGCCCTTGGCTTCCGGCTTGTCGCCTTTCTCGGCTTCGATGAAGGGAATCAGGTGGGCGACGGCCTGTTTCATCACTCGGGCGGACTTCACTACCTGGGGCAGGAACATCTTGCCCGAGCCGAACAGGTCGCCAACGATGTTCATGCCGCTCATCAGCGGCCCTTCGATGACTTCGATCGGCCGCGTGCATTGCTGACGGCACTCCTCGGTGTCTTCGACGATGAACGCGGTGATGCCCTTGACCAGGGCGTGTTCCAGGCGCTTGTCGACCGGCAGCGAACGCCACTCTTCGTTCTCGACTTCCTTGGTCGCGCCACCGCCCCGGTAGTTGTCGGCGATCGCCAGCAGCGCATCGGTGCCCCCTGGGGTGCGGTTGAGCACCACGTCTTCGACCTTGTCGCGCAGCTCTTTGGGAATCTCGTCGTAGATCTCCAGCTGGCCGGCGTTGACGATGCCCATGGTCAGGCCATTCTGGATGGCGTAGTAGAGGAACACCGAGTGGATCGCTTCGCGCACCGGGTTGTTGCCACGGAACGAGAACGACACGTTGGATACCCCGCCCGAACTCAGTGCGTAGGGCAGGTTGTCGCGAATGAAGGCGCAGGCTTCGATGAAGTCCACGGCGTAGTTGTTGTGCTCCTCGATGCCGGTGGCGACCGCGAAGATGTTCGGGTCGAAGATGATGTCTTCCGGCGGGAAGCCCACGTCGTTGACCAGAATGTCGTAGCTGCGCTGGCAGATCTCGCGCTTGCGGGCGGCGGTGTCGGCCTGGCCGACCTCGTCGAAGGCCATCACCACGACGGCAGCGCCATAACGCTTGCACAGCTTGGCGTGGTGCTTGAACTGCTCGACGCCTTCCTTCATGGAGATCGAGTTGACGATGCCCTTGCCCTGGATGCACTTCAGGCCTGCCTCGATCACTTCCCACTTGGATGAGTCGATCATGATCGGCACGCGGGAAATGTCCGGCTCGCCGGCGATCAGGTTGAGGAACCTGACCATGGCCGCCTTGGAGTCGAGCATGCCCTCGTCCATGTTGATGTCGATCACCTGGGCGCCGGCTTCCACCTGCTGTAGGGCGACTTCCAGTGCCTCGGTGTAATTCTCTTCACGGATCAGCCGGGCGAACTTGGCCGAACCGGTGATGTTGGTGCGCTCGCCGACGTTCACGAACAGCGACTTGCGGTCGATGGTGAACGGCTCCAGGCCGGACAGACGGCAGGCCTTAGGAATATCCGGGATCGGCCGCGGCGGGTACTTGGCGACCGCCTCGGCAATGGCCTGGATATGCCCAGGCGTGGTGCCGCAGCAACCACCGATGATATTGAGGAAGCCGCTGGCGGCGAACTCTTCGACCACCGCGGCCATTTCCGCGGGGGTCTCGTCGTATTCACCGAACGCGTTGGGCAGACCGGCGTTGGGGTGCGCGGAAACGTGAGTACCAGCCTTGTTCGATAGCTCTTCCAGATAGGGCCGCAGGTCGGCGGCGCCGAGGGCGCAGTTGAGGCCCACGGAAATCGGCTTGGCGTGGGCGACCGAGTTCCAGAACGCCTCGGTGGTCTGCCCGGACAGCGTGCGGCCGGAGGCGTCGGTAATGGTGCCGGAGATCATGATCGGCAGCTCGACGCCATCCTCGTCGAACACCTGTTGTACGGCGAAGATCGCCGCCTTGGCATTGAGGGTGTCGAAGATGGTCTCGATCAGGATCAGGTCGGCGCCGCCCGCGATCAGGCCGCGGGTGGCCTCGGTGTAGTTGTCCACCAGCTCGTCGAAGGTGACGTTGCGGTAGCCCGGATCGTTGACGTCCGGAGAGATCGAGCAGGTGCGGCTGGTAGGGCCCAGTACGCCGGCGACGAAACGCGGGCGATCCGGGGTTTCCAGGGTCTTGGCATCGGCCACCTCGCGGGCCACCCGGGCTCCGGCCAGGTTCAGCTCATAGGCCAGCGACTCCATGCCGTAGTCGGCCTGGGACACCTGGGTGGCGTTGAAGGTGTTGGTTTCGAGGATGTCCGCGCCGGCATCCAGGTAGGCCTTCTCGATGGCCGCGATGATCTGCGGCTGGCTGAGCAGCAGCAGGTCGTTGTTGCCCTTGACGTCGCTCGGCCAGTCGGCGAAGCGCTCGCCGCGGTAATCGGCTTCTTCCAGCTTGTAACTCTGGATCATGGTGCCCATGCCGCCGTCGAGAATCAGGATGCGATTCTTGAGGGCTTGCTGAAGTGCTTGAAAGCGGGCGTTACGATCTGACAAGGGCATGGAAAAGGCTCTGAACGGGAGGCTACGACAAGACCGCAGATGATAACAAACCTTGGCGGATTTTCTGCGCTGCGCGGTTGTGCATGAAATATGCTCATGTTCGCGGGGGCGGACCTGCCATTTTCGCTCGATGCAGGCATAGCGATAGCACAAGCGAGACGGCTAGAATGGCCGGCTATTTTTTTGGATTTGCGACCATGCGCTACCGGCTGCTGTTGAGTGTTTGTCTTGCCTTGATCAGCCCGTTGGCGGTGGCGCAGTCGGTTTCTTATACCCGCGACATCGAGCCGATCTTCACCCAGAACTGCGTGGCCTGTCATGCCTGTTACGACGCGCCGTGCCAGCTCAACCTGGGCAGTGGCGAGGGCGTCGAGCGCGGTGCCAGCAAGGCCACGGTCTATGACGGTACGCGCACCAAGACCCAGGCCACCACACGGCTGTTCATGGACGCCCACGGTGAGCCGGCCTGGCGCCGCAAGGATTTCCACTCGGTACTCGAACAGCAGGGCGGCCAGGCTGCGTTGATGGCGCGCATGCTCGAGCTCGGGCATGCCACGCCTTTACCCGCCAACAGCAAGCTGCCCAAGGACCTGGCCATTGGCATCGACCGGGAAAACCAGTGTCCGTTGCCCGGCGAGTTCGAGGCGTTCGCGGCCAAGAACCCCATGGCCGGCATGCCGTTCGCGGTCACCGGCCTGACCGCGCAGGACTACCAGACGGTGCAGCGCTGGCTGGAGCAGGGCGCGCCGCTCGACGAGCAGGCATTGCAACCCAGTGCAGGCGAAGCGCGGCAGATCGCCGAGTGGGAGCGTTTTCTCAACGCCCCGGGTGACGAGCAGGGCCTGGTCAGCCGCTGGCTGTATGAGCATCTGTTTCTCGCGCACCTGCATTTCAAAGGTGGCGAGCCCGGGCACTTCTTCCAACTGGTGCGTTCGCGCACGCCCAGCGGCCAGCCGGTGGACATCATCGCCACCCGACGTCCCAATGACGATCCCGGTACCACCGTCCATTACCGCCTGATGCCGATCCAGGGCGTGATCGTCCACAAGACCCACATCACCTACCCGCTGAGCGCCGAGAAGCTGGCCCGGGTCAAATCGCTGTTTTTCGGTAGCGACTGGCAGGTGGGCGTGGTGCCGGGCTACGGGGTGCAGCGCCGCTCCAACCCGTTCGAAACCTTCGAGGCGATTCCGGCTCAGGCGCGTTATCAGTTCATGCTCGATAACGCCGAATACTTCGTGCGCACTTTCATCCGCGGGCCGGTATGCCGAGGGCAGATCGCTACCGACGTGATTCGCGACAACTTCTGGGTGGTCTTCCAGGACCCGCAGCATGATCTGTACATCACCGACCCAGCTTATCGGGGCGAGACGACACCGTTGCTGTCCATGCCTGGCCAGCTCGACCAGATCGGCGACCTGCTGGGCCTGTGGCGCGCCTACCGCAACAAGCGCAACGATTACGAGGCCCTGCGCACCTCCGGCTATGCCGAGGCGCCTGCGCCTGACTGGTCACACATCTGGCGCGGCAACGACAACGCGCTGTTGTCGATCTTCCGTCAGCACGACAGCGCCTCGGTGCGCAAAGGGCTGGTCGGCGAAATTCCGCAGACCCTGTGGTGGATGGATTACCCACTGCTCGAGCGTACCTACTACCAACTGGTGGTGAATTTCGATGTATTCGGCAATGTCTCGCATCAGGCGCAGACTCGCCTGTACTTCGACCTGATCCGCAACGGAGCGGAGCAGAATTTCCTGCGCCTGATGCCAGCCGACGCGCGTTCCGGGCTGTTCAGCGACTGGTATCAGAAGAGCGGCAAGCTCAAGGCGTGGATGGATTACTACCCGCTGGACCGGAAAACCCCGAGTGGCCTGCCACTCTCCGGCGAGGATCCCAAGCGGCAGTTCGCCGAGCAGTTGCTGCAGCGCTTCGCCGCCCTCAATGCACGGCCTGACCCGATCAATCGTTGTACCGGTCAGCACTGCCATCGCGATGGCCTGCCAGCCGACCTGCAGCAGGCGGAACAGGCACTGAGTCGCCTGGCCTCCAGGCCTGCCTCGCAACTCAAGGTGATCCACCAGTTGCCGGAAGCGACCTTGTTACGTGTCGAGGCTGGCAATGGTCGCCGTGAGGTCTACAGCCTGTTGCGCAACCGCGCGCACAGCAACGTGGCCTTCATGCTTGGCGAGGACCTGCGTTACCAGCCACGTCTGGACACCCTGACCCTCTATCCGGAGGTGATGACCAGCTACCCGAACTTCATGTTCTCGGTGCCGGCCAGTCAGGTGGCGGATTTCGTTGACGCTCTGGAGCAGGTCGACAATTCCGCCAGCTTCGACAAGGTGGTCGAGCGCTGGGGCATTCGTCGTACCCATCCGCAGTTCTGGCGGTATTTTCACGACCTGAGCGCGCATATCCGTGAGCACGACCCAGTGGAAGCCGGCGTGCTGGACATGAATCGCTACGAGAACCTCTGACCCCGTGCAGCGCTTGGCGCCGAGCGCTGCAATGCCTGTAAAGCACGGGCCGCATCGCCAGTGCCGTCGCCTCCAAGCTGCACCTGCGCAGCGTGGAATCCGGCGGGCAGCCATGGCCTGCCGGGCACCTAGGGGCATTTCTCTCGACCTTTCTCAAACCGCTGCGGTCGGACCTTGTGGTGGTCTGATTCCGGGCCACCCGTATCGGTTTCAACGAGAGGGAGAATGGCGGTTCTATGCTGATTTCAGTGCAGGCATTGCGGGCGTTGGCAGCCTGGGTAGTGGTCTTTCACCATGTCATGCAGGTGTTCTTCGATTTCAAGGCAGATAGCTTCATGGGCTATCTGTTCACCGACAAGGGAGCCGTCGGTGTCGATATCTTCTTCGTGATCAGCGGGCTGGTGATCTACCTCTCCACCCAGGGCAAGAGCATCACCCCCTGGCGCTTCATGCTCAACCGCGCGCTGCGTATCGTCCCGGCGTACTGGCTGTATTCGCTGATCGCCGCCCTGATCATCGCCTTCGCCAACCCGGTGATGCCGACCCAGGCATTCGATATGCAGCACCTGATGATGTCGCTGCTGTTCATCCCCGCAGAAAACCCCGCTGGTTTCGGTCTGTACCCCACGCTCAACGTCGGCTGGACACTGAACTACGAGATGTTCTTCTACCTGCTGTTCGCGCTGGCCTTCATGGTTCCAGAGCGCTTGCGCCTGCTGCTGATCACCAGCACCTTGCTGGTTTTCGGGCTACTGGCGACGCAGCCCTGGGTCAGCGATTTCTACCGCAACAGCATCGTCTACGAGTTTCTCTTCGGCGTGCTGCTGGGCATGGTCTACAACCGCGGCTGGATCCGCCAGGGCTTGTGGCTGCCACTGCTGCTCATCGCCGGCTCGCTGCTGGCCATCTATCACCTGGACAACACCATGCGCCTGTTGCACTGGGGCGTGCCGAGTGCGCTGATCGTCGCCGCCTGCATCGCCATGGAGCCCTGGTTCAAGGACAATCGCCTGCTGGCGCGAATGGGCGACTGCTCCTACTCGGTGTATCTGCTGCACGTGATCGTGCTGTCGCTGGGCTGGTACCTGCAGGCCAGCCTGGATCTCAATCCCTATGTGGTGATCGCCGCGTGCATGCCGCTGATCGCCCTGGCGTCCTGGGGCAGCTACGAGTTGATCGAAAAGCGCTTTTTCGTGCAGGCCAAGGTATGGATCGCCGAACGCACGGGCAGCGGCCGTGTTCAGGCGCTATCCTGAGTAAAATAGTAGGACTTTGTCCGGGGCCGCCATTTGGCGTACAATTCAGCACATGACCGTGAGGAGTTGCCATGAGCACTATTACCATTACCGATGCCGCCCATGATTACCTGGCAGACCTGCTGAACAAGCAGAATACTCCCGGAATCGGCATTCGCGTTTTCATCACCCAGCCCGGTACCCAGTACGCGGAAACCTGCATCGCCTACTGCAAGCCCGGTGAGCAGAAGCCGGAAGATCAGGCCATCGGCCTGGCCAGCTTCACCGCGTGGATCGACGCCGTCAGCGAGCCGTTTCTGGAAGACGCCGTGGTCGACTACGCCACCGATCGCATGGGTGGCCAGCTGACCATCAAGGCGCCAAATGCCAAGGTGCCGATGGTCAACGAAGACAGCCCGCTCAACGAGCGTATCAACTATTACCTGCAAACCGAGATCAATCCCGGTCTGGCCAGCCACGGCGGCCAGGTGACACTCATCGACGTGGTCGACGAAGGCATCGCCGTACTGCAGTTCGGTGGTGGTTGTCAGGGGTGCGGCCAGGCCGACCTGACCCTCAAGGAAGGTATCGAGAAGACCTTGCTCGAACGCATTCCGCAGCTCAAGGGTGTGCGTGACGTGACCGATCACAGCAATCGCGAAAACGCGTACTACTGATCATCGGCTTGCTGCAAAAGGCGACTTCGGTCGCCTTGTCCGTTTTCAGGGTGCTACGGTTCACGAAAGCAGGATAAAAAAACAAAAGCGTAATGGCATTCTGCTATAGATTGTCAGGAACGCTCTAGGATGGCGCCATCGTTGTCGGCATTTCACCGCAGCGTAACAAGCCGGAACTGGCTCACCTTCTCGAGGCGTACCGATGCCGGAAGCATCTCTTCTCGTTTGCGACGATTCGAACATGGCACGCAAGCAACTGCTGCGCGCCTTGCCCACGGATTGGCCGGTAACGGTCAGCCAGGCCAGCAATGGTGAGGAAGCCCTCGAGCAGCTTCGTGCGGCGCATTTCGATCTATTGCTGCTCGACCTGACCATGCCGGTGCTCGACGGCTATGGCGTGCTGGCCGCGCTCAAGGCCGAAGGTCTTGCCCAGAAGGTCATCGTTGTCTCCGGTGACGTTCAGGAAGAAGCCGTGCGCCGGGTTCAGGAGCTCGGCGCGCTGGCCTTTCTGAAAAAACCTGCCGATCCCGAATTGCTGCGCCAGACCCTCGACCGTCTGGGCTTCCTCAGCGCGCCTTCCGCGCCGGCCACGGCGCCCGTGGCAGCGCTGGGAGAGCCCAAGGTATCGTTCCGCGACGCTTTCCGCGAAGTGGTCAACGTCGCCATGGGCCAGGCGGCAGCGCTGTTGGCGCGGGTACTGGGTGTGTTCGTGCAGTTGCCGATCCCCAACGTGAACATTCTCGAAGTCAGCGAGCTGCACATGGCGCTGGCCGATGCCCAGCGCGGCAACGGGCTGACTGCGGTGTGCCAGGGCTATATCGGTGGCGGCATCAGCGGTGAAGCCCTGCTCATCTTCCATGACTCGGAAGTAGGGGACATGGCCAGGCTGATGCAGTGGCAGCAGCAGAATTATTCGTCCATGGAAATGCTCCTGGACATGTCCAGCGTGATCATCGGCGCGTGCCTGAGCGGCATTGCCGAGCAGCTCGACGTGAGCTTCTCCCAGGGCCACCCGCAGGTGCTCGGTGAGCATGCCTCGATCGACGAACTGATCCGCCTCAACGGTCAGCGCTGGCGCAAGACCCTCGCCGTGGAAGTCAGTTACAGCATCGAAGGGCACAATATCCACTTCGACCTGCTGTTGCTGTTCACCGAGGACTCGGTGCCGCTGCTGACCAAAAAACTCGCCTACCTGATGGAATGACAGACATGGTCGCGAACATGGATTTCAACGAGTTCCACTGGCTGCTGGCGATCGTGCAGAGCATCGACGTCGGTGTGGTGGTGCTGGATCGCGACTACCGGGTCGAGGTATGGAACAGCTTCATGGAGAATCACTCCGGGCGTACCGCGCAGGATGCTGCCGAGCGCTCGTTCTTCGAACTGTTTCCCGAGGTCGAGGAAGGCTGGTTTCGCCGCAAGGTGGATAGCGTCGCCACCCTTGGCACGCCGGCTTTCACCATCTGGGAGCAGCGGCCTTATCTGGTGCGCTTCAAGAACTACCAGCCGATTACCGGCCTGGAAGATTTCATGTACCAGAACACCACCGTGCTGCCGCTGCAGGCCACCAACAGCAAGATCGAGCACCTGTGCCTGATCATCTATGACGTTACCAGCGTCGCGGTGAACAAGCGCCAGTTGCAGTCGATGAGCGATCAGTTCAAGCACCTGTCGCGTACCGACCGACTGACCGGCCTGAACAATCGCGGGCACTGGGAAGAAGAGCTCAAGCGCGAGCATGCCCGCCATCGTCGCTACGGCAGCAGTGCCTCGCTGGTGATCTTCGATATCGATCATTTCAAGAAGGTCAACGACACCTATGGCCACCAGGCAGGCGATGCGGTGATTCAGGGCCTGGCCAAGGTGGTCAGCGAGCAGATCCGCGATACCGACATTGCCGGGCGCTACGGTGGCGAGGAATTCGTGGTATTGCTGCCCGACGTCGACTGTGCAGGTGGGCGAGTCTTCGCCGAGCGCCTGCGTGGCGTGGTCGAGCATCTGCAGATCAGTCACGAGGGGCAGGTGATTCCCTTCACCATCAGCCTTGGCGTGGCAGACCTGAGCGAACCCAGCCACGACCACCTGCAACTGCTGCAGTGGGCCGATCAGGCGCTTTACACCTCCAAGCGCAACGGTCGTAACCAGGTGACCGTTTTCGGTGCCTGATGGCTCAGCCTGCCAGTGGCGCTCTTGGAGCCGATCGGCCCAGCAACGCCACGACGGCTATTGCCAGCACCGGCAGCATGGCCAGGTTGACCAGGCTCCAACCCAGTCCGGTGATCAGCGCACCGGATGCGAATGCCGCACAGGCGGCAACACTGCCATTGGCCAGCTCCATCAACCCCTGAGCCCTGCCACGCTCCTCGGCGCTGTGAGCGCTGACCAGCAACGTGGTGCCGGCTACCAGCATCAGATTCCAGCCGATCCCAAGTAGCAGCGATGAAATCAGGAAATATGGCTGTGTCTCACCGGTCAGTGCGATCAAGGCGCTGCTGCTGAGCAGCGCGACACCAGTCATCGCGATACGTCGGCCACCGAGACGGTCCACCAGCGGCCCAGCGATCAGCGCAGGTAGAAACATGCCTAGCATGTGCCACTGGATTACCTGCGCCGCGCTTTCCACTGAAAGACCACAAAAACTCATGGCCAGCGGTGTGGCATTCATCACCAGAATCATCAGGCCATGACCGATGGCGCTAATGGCAAGCGCAGAGCGGATTGCCGGGCGAGCCAGCAGCTCGCGCATATTGCCACGAGGAGCGGCGGGGATTGCCCCTTCGCGCAGTGCGCTCAGCAGCAAAAACCCCAGCAATGCCAGCACCGCAAGCAGCAGGTAAGCGCCGACGAAAGGCGTGCTCAATGCATTGCGTGCCCATAGCGTCAAGGTAGGGGCAAGCAGGGCGGCACAGACACCGCCACCGATCACCCAGGCTGCAGCGCGCCCCTTGTGTGCCTCATCCACCGTTTCCAGCGCAGCAAAACGGTAGTACATGGCGGACGCCTGGTAGACCCCGATTGGCAAGGCGCCCAGGCAGAACAGATTGAAATCCGCCAACCACACGCCAAGGGCGCTGATCAGCCCGCCGAGGATTCCGGCTGCGGCGCCGAGCGTCAGCCCGGGACGGCGGCCATGACGCTGCATGAACAGCGACAGCGGATGAGTGGCCAGCAGATTGCCCAGCACCAGCAGAGCCAGCGGCAATGTCGCCAGGCTGTTGTACGGAGACAGTTGCATACCGATCAGGGCGGTGAGGGTGATGCCAATCAGCGAGCAGCTCCAATACAGCGCCTGAGCGAAGAACAGGATCAGTAGCGCGCGGTTACGCAGTAGCAGCATCGCATCCTCCAGCCTTGAGCACCCGCAACGTCGACGGCGGGTTGGCAGGCAGCTTCGCGGCCGGGCGGATCGGGCGGCGGACCAGTTCGCCCGAGCAGTTCGGGCAGTGGCCTTGCAAGTGGGTGTCGGCGCATTCGCTGCAGTAGGTGCATTCGAACGAGCAGATGCGCGCGTCGCAGGACTCGGGTGGCAGGTCGCGGTCGCAGCATTCGCAGTTGGGGCGCAGTTCAAGCATGGGATGTCTCCTGGCCGAAACGTTCGGCGTATTCCTGGGGGCTGATGGAAAGGTGCTTCTGAAAGACCCGGCGCAGGTTCTCCGGGTGGCCGAAGCCGGTAAGGCGGGCGACCGTCGCCACGGAGGCCTGGGCGTCCTGGAGCAGCGCGCGGGCGGCTTCCAGGCGAATGCGCTCCACGTAACGTGCCGGGCCGGTGCCCAGCTCCCTGGCGAAAACCCGGGAAAGGGTGCGTGGCGCCATCTTCGCTTCGCTGGCCAGCGCCTCCAGTGACAGGTCTGCCCCCAGATTGGCGGGAATCCAGTCGAGCAGCTCGGCAAGCCGAGGCGTGCGGCTGGGTTCCGGGGCGAGCAGGGCGCTGAACTGCGCCTGGCCGCCAGGGCGGCGCAGGAACATCACCAGGCGGCGCGCTACGGCCAGTGCCATGCTGCGGCCAAGGTCGGCCTCCACCAGCGCCAGGGCCAGATCGATACCGGCCGTGACGCCCGCGGAGGTGAACAGATGGCCGCTGCCACCGGCGCCAGCGGGGTCGTAGGTGTGCAGGCAGTTGCTGTCGACGCGTAACTTATCGTGTTGGCGAAGGGTGTCTATATCCGCCCAGTGCGTCGTCACCCGTTGGCCGTCGAGCAGGCCGGTACGCGCCAGGATCAGTGCTCCCGAACAGACCGATCCCAGGCGGCGTATGCCGGGCTCGGCACCGCGCAGCCAGCTCAGCAGGGCCTGGTTTTCACACTGAACGGTTTCACCGATACCACCGGGAATCAGTAGGGTGTCCAGGCTGGCGGGGTCACAGTCGGCCCAGGCGGCGTCTGCCACCACGCGCATGCCAGAAGAGCTGCGCACCTGCCCAGCCTGCTCGGCGAGCATCAGCAAGCGGTAGGCATCGCCCAGCCCCTGGCGATTGCGCTCAACGTTGGCGGAGGCGAATACCTGCAAGGGGCCGACCACGTCGAGACTCATGAAGTCCGTGTAGACCAGTGCGGCGATGCATCTGCTTTCGTCCATGACAATCCCTCGGGGAACATGGACGCAGTGTGCGCGGGCGAGAGAGTGGCGGCAATGACATTATTCCCACATATCTCGCCACATTGAAGGGGCTCAGGGCACTGGGATCTTTTCCAGAAACCGCATCAGCAGGCTTTCCTCTGATCGCAGCCCCTTGCGCGCCGCAGCGAGGCGCAAATCGGCGAGCTCACCGCAGTGGAAGGCATCTATCAGGGCCGGGTGGATGTAGCATTTGCGGCACACCGCCGGCGTGTTGCGCAGCTCTTCGGCAACCTGCTTGACCATCGCCACCACGTGCTTCTTGGCCGAGCTCTCCGGCTGCCACTCCAGTTCACGCAACAGGGTCAGCGCCAGAGCGCTTCCCGCCCAGGTGCGGTAATCCTTGGCGGTGAAATCGGCACCCGTGAGCTCGCGCAGGTAGTTGTTGATGTCGGTCGATGTCACGGTATGGCGTTCGCCATTCGCGTCGAGGTACTGGAACAGATGCTGCCCCGGCAGCTCCAGGCAACGGCGGATGATGCGTGCCAGGCGCCGGTCACTGACCTCCACCTCGTGCTCGATGCCGCTCTTGCCGCGGAAGTGGAAACGTATGGCGCTACCCTGTACTTCGACGTGGCGGTTGCGCAGGGTCGTCAGGCCGTAAGAGCGGTTTTCCTTGGCGTAACGTACGTTGCCGATACGGATCAGCGTGTTGTCGAGCAAGGTAATGACCGTGGCCATGACCTTTTCCCGACCATGCTCGGGCAACAGCAGGTGTTGCTCCACCGTCTGGCGCAGTTTCGGCAGTGCTTTGCCGAACAGCAGCAGATTGGCGTACTTGTCGGTGTCGCGCACTTCGCGCCAGCGGGGGTGATAACGGTATTGCTTGCGACCTCGCGCGTCGCGGCCGGTAGCCTGCAGGTGGCCCTTGGGATCCGGGCAGATCCATACGTCGACGTAGGCGGGCGGGATGGCCAGTGCATTGATGCGCGCGATTTGCTCGGCATCGCGGATGCGTTCACCGTCAGGCTCGAAGTAGCAGAACTTGCCGCGCAGTTTGCGCCGGGTGATCCCCGGGCCGCCGTCATCGACGTAGTGCAGGTCGTTGGGTAGCTCGGGGATCAACGACGAATCGCTCATCGACGGCCCTCCGCTGCGGCAACGGAGACGGTGGTGAGCGTGATGCCAACCAAGGGGAGGGCGACGCAATACGTCACCGGAAACCGCTGTACTTCATCGACGTAATGCATGCCGGCCAGCTCGTTGCGACGGATAAAGACTTAGCCAGCCGAACACGACAGGAAGTTCAGTCTTTTACCGATACGGTGAGTGGGGCGGATAACGCGGAAAGGGGATGTTTCAATCCAGAGACAAGTTGCCGCACCCGAAGTGCGGCAACTTTCATGGCAATAACGAAAGTCAGCGACTGGCGCTCTATTCCGGCATGCTCCACGGGGCGAGGTCGAAGCCTTTGCTGCTCAGCTCGTCACGGGACTTTTTCAGTGCCTTGGCCAGTTCTAGCGGATCGCTGTAAATGCTGCTGGTGAGTTGCGTACGATCGATCAGGCGAGTGCTGGTGCGGTCTACGACCGTAAGGCTCAGCACGCCGGTACCGTCCTGGGGAGCCCAGGCGACACAGTGAAAAGGTTGAAAGGCACGATCGGCAATCAGCAGTGCATCATTGAAACGCAGCGAAGCGTTCATGGGGTCGGTTCTCCGAGGTTTTCCCAATGATTCATAGTGTCAGCATCGTGTGTTAACGCTGACGTTCATAGCTGTTGATGTTTCGATGAGCCCTGCAAGTCACATCCGAATCAATTAATTTTTCAAAAAACCGAAAATTAAATTGTGAAGTTGACGAGCATCAAAGTTTTCAAGGGTTCCAGTACGCAATTACGTTACCGACCATTGAAACGACACCAACAGTTAATAGGAAAATAACCCGGGTATTCGGTTCCGTTTGGTTCCGTATTTTTTATCAATAACGGCAAGCGCTTAAGCGTATCGAAGGATTTTCTGCCGGTTTTCCGGCGACCATGCCGCTACCGCCTAGAGCGGCTGCAGTCTGTCTGCCAGGCTACCGGTCTCGAGCAGTTCGAGAAATTCATCGCCCATGCGCTGACTTTCGTCCATTGCCAGGCGCCAGTAGCGCTCACGCCCGGCGTCATCGCCGAGAAAACGGCTGAAATCCTTGCGGTCCGGCAGCTTGCCGAAGGGCAGGCGCGCCAGGTACTCCCGCGATGGCGCCAGGAGCAGGACATCCTGCAGGCGTGTGGCGTCACCGCGACGCCAGGGCATGCCCTTGTCGAACCAGCCGGGAATGACGCGATCGGTGAAGTGCGGGTACAGCACGATGTCGTCACCGCTGTATGGCAGGTCCAGGTGATAGTCGAGCAGGCCGCCATCGCGATAGGTGCCTGGCCCAACACCAGGAATGTCGCGTACGCCCTGCATCACGAAGGGGATCGAGCCGGATGCCAGCAGTGCATGGCGCAGATTGCCGACATCGAGCGGCAGGCAGCGTGAAGGAAAATCGGTGAGCGGGTGCAGCGGTGGTGCCAGGCGCGCGTCGTGGAGAATCACCCGCTCGAAGTGGCGGGCCAGACGCGGGCGCCCGAGGATGTTGCTACCCATCACCGACGACAGACCCAGCCCTAGCGCGCGTCGGCCATCTTCGGCAAGCCGACCGTGGCTTTTCACCACCACGATATTGAGCCGGTAGTGGGCATTGTCGAGCACTGCAGCATCTTGCTGCTGCAGCAGTTCATCGAGCATCTGCGCACAGCGCCGGGACACTTCGAGCATGCTCACGCCCTTGGCGAAGCGCATGCCGGTGTACAGCTCGCCCAGGCGTCGCAAGGCCACCGCTGGCTCTGGCAGACACGCACTGGCGAAGCGCCAGGAGCCAATCGAGGCGCCGATCAACGAGCGCTCGCGCGGGGCACGCGCCAGCCAGTCGCCGAACAGCGCGATATCCAGCCCCTGGATGCCCAGCGCCTTGGGGCCACCTGCGGCACCGGGCAGGGTGCCGACATCCGCTGGCTGCAGATGACGCTCGCGAATGCGCGCCAAGGCACGGCGGCCCGCTTTGAGGGTAAGGGCAGGGTACTTGATCTGAATGGCGCTCATGGGGGGCTCCGGCGGCAAGGCGCCAGTATAAGGCGTGCGGTGCCGGCCGGTCTGTGCAGCAATTCAGTTTGAGTTAAGTCGCTTCCCTTAATCTGAACACCGTCGAAACAGTTCACCAAGGAGTTAACCGTGAAGAAATTGACCGCATTGTTCGCCGCTGCCGCTCTCATCGCCACCGCCGGGATCGCCCAGGCCCGTGACCTGGGTCCGGACGAGGCACTCAAGCTGCGTGACGCCGGAACCATCCAGTCCTTCGAAAAACTCAATGAGGCTGCCCTTGCCGAGCATCCGGGCGGTAAACTGGAGGGCACCGAACTCGAGGAAGAATATGGTCGCTACCTCTATCAGGTAGAAGTGCGTGACGCCCAGAACCGCAAATGGGATGTCGAACTCGACGCGACCAATGGCACCATCCTCAAGAACCATCAGGATGATTGATGAAAGGCAATCCGCTTTTACGCTTCATTTCCATCATGCTGCTGGTGACGCTGACTTGCGCCGCCAGTGCGCGTGACCTCGATCAGGACGAGGCGCGGGATCTGCGCTTGAGCGGCGTGATCCTGCCGCTCGACCAGTTGATGCGTGAAGCGCTGGAGCGTTATCCCGGCGCGACCCTGCTCGAGGCCGAGCTGGAGGAAGAGGACGATGTCTTCGTTTACGAAGTGGAACTGCTGACCCGGGAGGGCGTGGTTCGCGAGTTGGAACTGGACGCCCACGACGGGCGGATACTGAAGGATGAGGTAGACGACTGACATGCGCCTGTTGCTGGTGGAAGACCATGTACCGCTTGCCGATGAGCTGATCGCTTCGCTGACCCGCCAGGGCTACGCGGTCGACTGGCTGGCCGATGGCCGCGATGCCGTCTATCAGGGGGCCAGTGAGCCCTATGACCTGATCATTCTCGACCTCGGCCTGCCTGGCAAGCCGGGGCTAGAGGTGCTGCAGGAATGGCGCAAGGGTGGCCTTGCCACCCCGGTGCTGGTGCTCACCGCTCGTGGCTCCTGGGCCGAGCGTATCGAAGGGCTGAAGGTCGGTGCCGACGATTATCTGACCAAGCCGTTTCACCCCGAAGAGCTGCAGTTGCGCATTCAGGCGCTGCTGCGCCGTGCCCGCGGGCTGGCCAACCAGCCACAGTTGCAGGCTGCCGGCTTGCACCTGGATGAAGGCCGGCAGTGCGTCAGCCGTGGCGAGCAGGAGATCGAGTTGACCGCTGCAGAGTTTCGCCTGCTGCGCTACTTCATGCTGCACGCCGGGCAGATTCTCTCCAAGAGTCACCTGGCCGAGCATCTCTACGATGGTGAAACCGAGCGTGACTCCAACGTCATCGAGGTTCACGTCAATCACCTGCGCCGCAAGCTCGGCCGCGAAGTGATCGAAACCCGACGCGGCCAGGGCTACCGGTTCAGCGGTAGCGCCGCTTGAGGTCGATACAGCGGCGCCTGAGTCTCGGCCTGATCAGCGTCCTGCTGATCATCGGCCTGCTGCTGGCGCAGACCTGCCTGTGGCTGTTCGACAACAGCCTGCGGCGCTACATGCAGTCCGGCCTGGAGGAGGAGGCGCAATCGCTTCTCGTTGCACTGGTGCGAGGGCCCTCCGGCATCCAGCTGGATGAGTCGCGGCTCAGTGCGGCGTTCCAGCGCCCATACTCCGGCCTTTATTTTCGCATCGACTTCGCCGACAAGAGCTGGCGTTCACGTTCGCTGTGGGACAGCGAATTGCAGCCCAGCGATGTGGATGGCCTGCAGCCCGAGCTGCAGGATGGCCCCCAGGGGCAATTGCTGGTGACATTTCGCGGCGATTACCGGCGTTTTGGCCAGCAACTGAACATTTCAGTGGCTCGCGATTACACACCGGTTCTGGAAAGCTTCCGGCGCGTGCAGCGCATCGGCCTGGGCCTGGGCCTGGGCAGCCTGGCCCTGATCCTGTTGCTGCAACGGCTTGCCGTCAGCCGCGCACTGCGCCCGCTGGAGCAGACCCGGGTGCAAATCGCCCAACTCCAGCAAGGCCAGCGTTCGGAACTGGATGAGCGGGTACCCGAGGAACTCGAGCCCCTGGTCGAGCAGATCAACCATCTGCTGGCCCACACCGAAGAAACCCTGAAGCGTTCACGCAATGCCCTGGGCAACCTCGGGCATGCCCTGAAAACGCCGCTGGCGGTGCTGGTCAACCTGGCTTCGCGGGACGAACTGCGCGCCCATCCGGAGCTGCGCGACAACCTGATCGAACACCTGCAGCAGATCGAGCAGCGTATCGCCCGCGAGCTGGGCCGTGCCCGGCTGGCCGGAGAGGCCTTGCCCGGCGCGCATTTCGATTGCAGAGAAGAGTTGCCTGGGCTGTTCGCCACCCTGGGCATGATCCACGATAGCGGCCTGGATCTGAGCTGGCAGGCCTCGCCGCCGGACCTGCGTCTGCCACGGGACCGCGAAGATCTGCTGGAACTGCTCGGCAACCTGCTGGACAACGCCTGCAAGTGGGCAGACAGCCAGGTGCGCCTGCATATCGGGCGCACGGCCGACGCCTACGTGATGGACGTCGACGACGATGGCCCGGGGATCGACAGCGAGCGGCGCGAGGAGGTGCTCAGCCGCGGCATTCGTCTGGATGAGCAGACCGCCGGGCACGGCCTGGGGCTGGGCATCGTGCGTGATATCGTCGACGCCTGGGGCGGCACGATATCGTTGCACGACAGTGATCTGGGTGGGCTGCGGGTGAGAATCGAGTTGCCGCTGCGCGGCCGCTGATCGCTATTGCGCTGAGCGTTGTGACCAGGGTTTTCCTCGGTTCCAACCCGGCTCATGGCCTGGTTGCAGTGCGAGGCATCGATCGACGAATACCTCGCTGTTGCTTACATGCCGTTGGTGAACGCCGGATCGCTCAGGTCGATATTGGCCCGTACCGGCTTCAGCGCTTCACCGTACTGGGCGAGGATGTCCAGAGCGTAGTCGATACGTGCACGAATGCGGCCGTCGTCTTCGCTGGCTGGCTGTTCGTCGTTGAGCACCTTGGTCACCTGACGGATGATCAGGTGTTCCGGCAGGTAGTTGACGCGGCAGTTCTTGTAGCTTGAGCTGCGCAGCTCGGCGATCGGGCTGCCGCCGCCAATGCCCGAAGAGACCCCCACCAGCAGACCCGGCTTGTGGGCCAGCTCGGCCTTGCTGGCGTAGATGAAGAAGTTCTTGATCGCCGGCCCGGCCATGCCGTTCCACTCGGGGGCGATCACCACCACCGCATCGGCGCTTTTCAGGCGCTGGCTGTAATCCGCCCAGGTGCCGTTGTCTTCGGCTGGCCACAGGGGCAGGGGGCCGGTGCCCAGATCGATGACCTGGCTCAGCTCGGCGCGGGTCTTGCCCAGTGCAATCAGACGATGACGCAGAAAATGGGCAACCTTCGCGGATTGGCTGTCAGGGCGGCTTGAGCCGGCAACCAGAACGATATCGAGCATGTGCATCCTCCATGGGTAAAAGGCGTGAGGCTAACCTTCGCGACTGAAAGCGCAAAGGACGTTTGTGCTATTTGCTTAGAACCGTTCTCGAATCGGCCGCATCGATCCAGCTGCAAGCGCACGCTCCGTTTTTTGACACCCAGGTCAGCTTCCGGCAGAGTGCGACGCTTTTTGTGGCCTGCCGCCCCTTGGCGGTCACCCCAATGGGCCGTGGCTTGCGCGGCGATTCCAGGAGCCATCAATGAACGCAGTTATCGCCGCCGTCGGCATCATGCTGATCCTCAGCCTTTGCCGGGTCCACGTGGTGGTAGCGCTGATCGTCGGCGCGCTGGCTGGCGGAATGATCGGTGGTCTGGGCATCGAAGGCTCCCTTGCCGCGTTCAACAAGGGCCTGGGTGGCGGCGCTACCGTGGCGCTTTCCTATGCTCTGTTGGGCGCCTTCGCCGTGGCCATCGCCAAATCCGGGCTGGCCCATGCCCTGGCCGACAAGGCGCTGGTGCTGGTCGGCCGTCAGGACGCACGCGGTGGTGGCGGCGGTTCGCTGAAGTGGATGCTGGTGGGACTACTGCTGGTGGTAGCGATCTCCTCGCAGAATATCCTGCCTATTCACATCGCCTTCATTCCGCTGCTAGTACCACCGCTGCTGTACGTCATCACTCGCCTGCAGCTCGATCGCCGGCTAATCGCCTGCGTGCTGACCTTCGGCCTGATCACCCCCTACATGTTCCTGCCGGTGGGCTTCGGCAACATCTTCCTCAACGAAATTCTGCTCGCCAACGTGGTGCGCAGTGGCGTGGACGTGACCGGTGTGAACGTCAGCCACGCCATGCTGATCCCGGCCATGGGCATGGTCACCGGCCTGTTGCTGGCGCTGTACAGTTATCGGCGCAAGCGCAGTTACGACCTGGCCCTGGTCGAGCGAACCGAACGCGTGGATGTCGCCTACAACCGCCGTAGCCTGGCCGTGGCAGGCATTGCGGTGGCCATCGCGTTCGGCGCACAGCTGTGGCTCGACTCGATGATCATCGGCGCGCTGCTCGGTTTCGTGGTGTTCTCCGCCTCGGGCATCGTGCGCTGGAAGGAAACCGACGACCTGTTCACCGAAGGCATGAAGATGATGGCGATGATCGGCTTCATCATGATCGCCGCCTCGGGTTTCGCCGAAGTGATGCGCGAGACGGGAGAGGTGAAAGGGCTGGTAGACGCCAGCGCTGAATGGATCGGCGACAGCAAGGGCCTGGGTGTGCTGATGATGCTGTTGGTCGGCCTGCTGGTGACCATGGGCATCGGCTCGTCGTTCTCCACGGTGCCGATCATTGCCGCGATCTTCGTGCCGCTGTGCGTGCAGTTGGGCTTCAGCCCGCTGGCCACGGTGTGCATCGTCGGCACTGCCGGCGCCATCGGCGATGCCGGTTCGCCTGCGTCGGACTCGACCCTCGGCCCGACGGCCGGCCTCAACGTCGACGGCCAGCACAACCATATCTGGGACACCGTGGTGCCCACTTTCCTGCACTACAACCTGCCGCTGCTGGTGTTCGGCTGGGTTGCGGCGATGGTGCTGTAACGCCGCAGGCGCAATTTCCAGACGGCCACTGGCGAGCTTAAGGTTTCGCTGGGGCCTGCCGATGACCTGAGTAGAAGCCTTCTCCCCTTGGCTTCGCCTGGCCACAAGGAAAATAAAAATGCGCCTGACCTTGAAGTCCAAAGTCGTGCTGTTGGCACTGGTTCCGGTTCTGCTGTTCGCCCTGGTGCTCAGCGGCGCTGCCGCCAAGGTGCTGTACGGTCTGGCGGAGCAGGAGGTCACCGAGACCCGTGCTCGCCTGCTGGACGAGAAGCGCAACGAACTGAAGAACTACAGCTCGATCGCCATGGGCGCCGTACAGACGCTCTACGATGCTGCTCCCCAGGGGGATCTGGCCAGCCGAGCGCAGGCCATCGCCATCCTGTCGAAGATCAAGTACGGCCAGGATGGTTACTTCTTCGGGCATGACTCCAACGTGGTCCGGCTGTTCAGAAGCGACAGCCCCGTGGATGTCGGCAAGAGCCTCAACGATCGGCGTGACGTCAACGGCGTCTACGTCAACCGCGAGCTGGTGCGCGTCGCCAAGGACAACAGCAACTACGTCAACTATTCCTCGCCGCTGCCGGGCAACGAATCGATTCAGGTGCCCAAGCTCGCCTACAGCTATTACCTGCCGAAGTGGGACATGGCCCTGGGCACGGCGATCAATCTGGACGGTGTGGAGGCGCAGATCACGACCGTTCGCGAGGGCATCGATCAGCGCGTGAGCACCATCATCACCAGCATTCTGGTAATCGCCGTGGTGTTGCTGGTGGTATTCGGCGTGATCGGGGCGATTCTCGCCAACACCTTCCTGCGCCCCCTGCAGCAGATCAAGGCCAATCTGGACGACATCGCGGCTGGCGACGGCGACCTGACCCGTCGCCTGCCGGTAACCAGCCGCGACGAGCTGGGCGAGCTGGCCGGCTCGTTCAACCGTTTCGTCGACAAGGTGCATGGCCTGGTACGGCAGATCGTCGACATGACCGGGCAACTGACCGAACTGGTCGGCCAGGTTGCCGCCCAGGCGCAACGTTCCGAACAGGCCATGGAGCGTCAGCGCCATGAGACGGATCAGGTTGCCACGGCGATTAACGAGATGTCCGCTGCTGCCCACGAGGTGGCGAAAAGCGCCCAGGGTGCGGCTGAGGCTGCCCAGCAGACCGATCGTGAAGGGCAGGCGGCCAAGCAGGTGGTCGACGGCAGCATCGCCCGCATCCACTCCCTGGTTGGCGACATTCGCGGCAGCGGCACCTCACTCGACAACCTGCAGAAGGACGTGCACTCCATCGTCAGCGTGCTCGACGTGATCCGCTCGATCGCCGAACAGACCAACCTGCTGGCCCTCAATGCGGCCATCGAGGCGGCGCGTGCGGGTGAGGCTGGCCGTGGTTTCGCCGTGGTCGCCGATGAGGTTCGGGCGCTGGCCAGCCGTACCCAGCAAAGCACCCAGGAGATTCAGGGCATGATCGACCGCCTGCAGAGCGGCACCCGCGATGCGGTCAACGCCATGCGCCAGTCCAGCGATGCCGGCGATATCACCAGCGAACAGGCCAACAAGGCCGGCACCTCGCTGGACGCCATCGCCGGGCTGATCGGCACCATCAACGCCATGAACGCGCAGATCGCCAGCGCCGCCGAAGAGCAGACCGCGGTCGCCGAGGAGATCAACCGCAGCGTGCATCAGATTGCCGGCGCAGTGGATAGCGTCGCCGACGAAACCCGCCAGGGCGCGCAGACCGCACGCAGCCTGGCACAGCTGGGGCAGGGCCTGGAGCAACTGGTACGCCAGTTCAGAATCTGAGTAGCGTGGGCAGGGAGGCCCTTCTCGAGAAGTTTCTCGCACTTTGTTCGGACCACAGCACACTAACGGGCATACCCCTCCTGTGATCCGACCATGCCGACTACCTCACTCGAAAAGAAAACCTTCATCCTGCTGCTCGTCCTGGTGACGATCGCTTTCATCTGGATCCTGCTGCCGTTCTACGGGGCGGTGTTCTGGGCGGTGGCGCTGGCGGTGGTGTTCGCCCCCCTGCAGCGGCGCATGGCCCGGCGCATTGGCGGGCGCGGCAACCTGTCGGCCTTGCTGACACTGGTCATTTGCCTGTTAGTGGCGATTCTGCCGGTGATCTTCATCACCTCGGCGATGGTTGCCGAGGGCACCAGCATCTATCAGCGCATCGAATCGGGCGATCTGGATGTCGGCGCCTACGTCACCAGTACCAAGGAGATGCTCCCCGCGTTCATGCAGCAGCAGATCGATCGTATCGGTATGGGTAATCTGGACGGCCTGCGTGAGCAGATTTCCAGCGGCGCCGCGGCGGGCAGCCAGTACCTGGCGACCAAGGTGTTCTCCATTGGTCAGGGCACCATTCAGTTCGTGATCAGCTTTTTCATCATGCTCTATCTGCTGTTTTTCCTGCTGCGCGATGGCCAGGAACTGGTGCGGGATATCCGCATGGCAGTCCCGCTGGGCGACAACACCAAACGTCGCTTGCAGATCAAATTCACCCGAGTGGTTCGCGCTACGGTCAAAGGCAACATCGTGGTCGCCGCGGTACAGGGCGCCCTGGGTGGTCTGATCTTCTGGGTGCTGGGCATTCCCAGCCCACTGCTATGGGGCGTGCTGATGGCCTTCCTGTCGCTGCTGCCCGCTGCAGGCGCCGGCATCGTCTGGGCTCCGGTTGCCATTTACCTGTTCCTCAGCGGCAGCATCTGGCAGGCCGTGGTACTGACCCTGTTCGGCGTGCTGGTAATCGGCCTGGTGGACAACATCCTGCGTCCGATCCTGGTCGGCAAGGACACTCGCTTGCCCGATTACCTGATCCTGATCTCAACCCTGGGCGGCATGGCGCTGTTCGGCCTCAACGGCTTCGTTCTCGGCCCGCTGATAGCGGCATTGTTCGTCGCCAGCTGGAACCTGTTCAGCGCCGGCAAGAAGACCGTCAGATTGCCCGAATAAGAGTGCGCACAGACCAGAACGGCTGCCCAAGGGCAGCCGTTCTTCGTTATCAGGCAGAACCATCGATCATCGGTAGCCTGGGTGGAGCCAAGCGAAACCCGGCAGCGGTAGCCGCGTGAGCGAGGGTACTCGTCTTCCGGCGCATCGCTTCGCTCAGCGGCAGGCTACGTGGTGTGCCCGGCCAGCTTTCGGATGCTGAATGAAAAATGACTGCCCAGTGGCAGCCATTTTTCGTTGCAGTGCGATCAGAGCGCGGCGCTGAGGCCTGCCTGTTGCACCAGATCCAGCAGCGGCTGCGGGTAGACGCCGAGGATGAAGGCCAGAATGGTCACCAGAATCAGCATGATCCCACCGGCACGCTGGCCCCAGTTGAACTGGGCATCGTGGCGATGCAGATTGGGCTCGACCAGGAACAGCGTGACCATCACCCGCAGGTAGTAGAACACCGCGATGGCACTGCCCAGAATCAGCGCGCCGATCAGCCACCACAGTTGCGCCTGAACGCCTGCGGCAATCACGTAGAATTTGCCGATGAAGCCCGCGGTGAGCGGGATACCGGCCAGCGACAGCATCATCACCGTGAGTACCGCGGTCAGGTACGGACGGCGCCAGAACAGGCCGCGGTACTCGTACAGCGCGTCAGCGTCACGGCCATTGTAAGGCGTGGACATCAGCGTGATCACACCGAACGCGCCGAGGCTGGTGAGCACGTAGGTGGCCATGTATACACCGATGGCTTCCACGGCCAGGCCCTTGCTGGCGATCAGTGCCACCAGCAGATAACCGAAGTGGGCGATGGACGAATAACCGAGCAGACGCTTGAGGTTGTTCTGTACCAGAGCCAGCAGGTTGCCGAACAGGATCGAGGCGATGGCGATGACCGTCAGCAGGTCGTTCAGCCAGCCGCCGGCGGTGGCTGGAGAGAGCTGATAAAGACGCAGCAGCACGGCGAACACCGCCACCTTGCTGGCCGTGGCCAGGAACGCGGCGACAGGAGCCGGAGCGCCTTCGTAGACGTCTGGCGTCCACAGGTGGAACGGCACCATGGACAGCTTGAACGCCAGGCCGATGAGCATCATGCCGATGCCGATCTGCACCAGTTGACTGCCGCTGGCACCGGCCAGACTGGCACCGATCTCGGCGAAGCTCAGGCTGCCGGCGTCGGCATACAGCAGCGCCATGCCGAACAGCAGGAAGGCACTGCCGGCTGCCGACAGCACCATGTACTTGATACCGGCTTCCAGGGAACGCTTGTTGAAGTAGGCGTAGGCGATCATCCCGTAGGTCGGTACCGAGAGCAGCTCCAGGCCGATGAACAGGCCTGCCAGGTGCTCGGTGCTGACCAGCACCAGGCCGCCGGCGGCGGAGAGCAGCAGCAGGAGATACATCTCCTCGCGGTTGCGCGGGTAGCCCTTGGTCTTGCCGTCGTCGACCGTCGCCTCGCCCAGGTAGGCGTGGGTCAGGGTCACGCAGGCCAGCGTCGCGATCAGTACCAGCGCCATGTAGTAACAGGCGAAGGTGTCGATCTGCATCAGCGGGGTGACCTGCAGCGGGGTGACGCCGATAGCCGGCAGCAGCGACAGCAGCGCCGCGTTGAGGCCGATCACCGAGAGCACGAAGGTCATTGCATGGCTGCGCTTCCAGGCGATGGCCAGCATCACCACGACCACGGTGGCGCAGGTGACCAGCAGCGGGAGCAGGGCGATCAGGTGTTGGGTGGTGAATTCCACAGCGTGATGTTCCATAACGTCTACTGGCCCGAAGCGAGTTGATTGAGGGCGCCGCTGAACCACTGCTGCACGCCTTGCATGCTGGCGGCGGAAGTGTCGAGCACCGGCTGCGGGTAAACGCCGAGCAGAATCAGCAGCACGGCCAGGCACAGCACCATGCTCAGTTCCCGAAATTGCAGACCTGGCAGTGGGCTGTCGTTCTTCACCGGACCAAAATGCGCACGATGGATCATGATCAGCGAGTACACCGAGCCCAGTACCAGGCCGGTCGCAGCGATCACTGTGATCCAGGGGGCTGTCGGGAAGCTGCCGATCAGAATCAGGAACTCGCCAACGAAGTTGCCGGTGCCCGGCAGCCCCAGTGCGGCGGCGGCAAAGAACAGGCTCAACGCTGGCAGCCAGGACATGCGTGCCCAGATGCCGCCCATCTCGCGCATGTCACGGGTATGCAGGCGCTCGTACAACTGACCACAGAGGATGAACAGCGCAGCAGCCGATAGGCCGTGAGCCATCATCTGCACCACGGCGCCCTGCAGGGCGATCTGGCTGCCGGAGTAGATGGCGATCAGCACGAAGCCCATGTGCGACACGCTGGAGTAAGCGACTAGACGCTTGATGTCGGTCTGTGCGAAGGACAGCAGCGCACCGTAGAGGATCGCAAACACACCCAGACCCATGGCGATCGGCGCGAACTCTGCCGAGGCATTGGGGAACAACGGCAGGGCGAAGCGCAGCAGACCGTAGGCCGCAGTTTTCAACAGGATACCGGCGAGATCCACGGAGCCAGCGGTCGGCGCCTGAGCGTGAGCGTCCGGCAGCCAGGAGTGGAACGGCACCACGGGGAACTTCACTGCGAAGGCGATGAAGAAGCCGAGCATCAGCAGGTATTCGGTACCTTCCGACAGCTCGGTCTTGAGCAGGTCTGCGTAGTTGAAGGTGAACACGCCGGTCTGGTTGAAGTGCACGAACACCAGGCCGAGGATCGCCACCAGCATCACCAAGCCGCTGGCCTGGGTGAAGATGAAGAACTTGGTGGCCGCGTTGATACGGCTCTTGCCAGGGCTGCCGCTATGACCCCAGAGCGCGATGAGGAAATACATCGGCACCAGCATCATTTCCCAGAAGAAGAAGAACAGGAACAGGTCGATGGCCAGGAACACGCCGACCACGCCGCCGAGAATCCACATCAGGTTGAGGTGGAAGAAGCCGACACGGTTCTGGATCTCGTTCCACGAGCAGAGCACCGAGAGCACGCCAAGCAGGCCGGTGAGGGTGACCATCAGTACCGACAGGCCATCCATCGCCAGGTGGATGCTGATGCCGAAGCGCTCGATCCAGCGCACCTGGAACTCGTGGGCCCAGCGTGGCTCGGCACCCGGCGCAGGCGCCAGGCTGAAGTCGCCGGTGCCCCACAACCACAGGCCGAGGCCGAACAGCAGGGACATGGTCAGCAGCGCTATCCAGCGCGGCAGGGTTCCGCCGAAGCGCTCCGCCTGCCAGCACAACAGGCCGCCGATAAAGGGAATCAGGATTAGCCAAGGCAGAATCATGACGGGCGAGTTTCCTTAGAAAAAGTATTCGAGATCATCGGTCAGGCCAGCAACACAGCGGCGAGCACCAGTACGGCGCCCCCGGCGATGGAGATGGCGTACCAGCGCAGCTGCCCGGTCTCGCTGCGGCTCAACACGCCATGACCGCCACGCGCCAGGCGCGGGATGATGCCGATGGCACCATCGATGGGGTCGCGGGCGAGCACGCGGCAGAGGAACAGGTAGGGCTGCACGAAAATCTTGTCGTAAAGCCAGTCGAATCCCCAGGCAGCGAACCACCAGGCCGACAGGAAACGCCCCGGCGCGCTAGCCGCAATAGCGGTAACGAAGCTGCGCTTGCCGAGAAACAGCATCGCCGCCAGGAGGATGCCAGCCAGGGCGATGCAGCCCGAGACGATTTCCAGGCTGTGCTTGGCTTCACCGCCGGCATGGCCGGCGCTCTCTGGCAACACGCCAGCCAGCGGCGGGGTGATCCAGGCGCCGATGAAGGTCGACAGCACGATCAGCACCAGCAGCGGCAGGTTGTGGGCGATGCCATGACCGGCGTGGGCCTCGGTCTTCTGCTCGCCATGGAAGGCGATGAAGATCAGCCGGAAGGTGTAGATCGAAGTCATGAAGGCGCCCAGCAGGCCGGCGTAGAGCAGGCCGGAGTTACCGCTGGCGAAGGCTTCCCAGAGGATCTCGTCCTTGGAATAGAAGCCCACGGTGATCAGCGGCAGCGCCGCCAGGGCCGAGCCACCGACGATGAAGCTGGCGTAGGCCAGTGGCAGTTTCTTCCACAGACCGCCCATCTTGAAGATGTTCTGCTCGTGGTGGCAGGCATGGATCACCGAGCCGGAGGCCAGGAACAGCAGCGCCTTGAAGAACGCGTGGGTCATCAGGTGGAAGATCGCCGCGTCCCAGGCACCAACGCCCAGGGCGAGGAACATGTAGCCGATCTGGCTCATGGTCGAATAGGCGAGGATGCGCTTGATGTCGGTCTGCACCAGAGCGGCGAAGCCTGCCAGTACCAGCGTCACGCCGCCGACGATGCCGACCAGCTGGAGAATCTCCGGGGTCAGCAGGAACAGGCCGTTGGTACGGGCGATCAGGTAGACGCCCGCGGTGACCATGGTGGCGGCGTGAATCAGTGCCGAAACCGGGGTCGGACCGGCCATGGCGTCGGCCAGCCAGGTCTGCAGCGGCAACTGCGCGGATTTGCCGACCGCGCCGCCGAGCAGCATCAGGGTCGCCAGCCACAGCCAGGTATCGCCAGCCGCGTACTTCTGCGGGGCCAGCACCATCAGCTCCTGAATGTTCAGGGTGCCGAGGTTGAGGAACAGCAGGAACAGGCCAATCATCAGGAACACGTCACCGATGCGGGTGACGATGAAGGCCTTCAGCGCCGCGTTGCCGTTGGGCACGTGCTTGTAATAGAAGCCGATCAGCAGGTACGAGCACAGGCCTACGCCTTCCCACCCGAAGAACAGGGTCATCAGGTTGTCGCCCAGCACCAGCAGCAACATGCTGAAGATGAACAGGTTGGTGTAGGAGAGGAAGCGCGAATAACCCTCTTCACCACGCATGTACCAGCTGGCGAACATGTGGATCAGGAAGCCCACGCCGGTGACCACGCCGAGCATGGTCAGCGACAGGCCGTCCAGATACAGGGTGAAGCTCGGCGCCAGGCCATCGACGCTCATCCACTGCCACAGGGTCTGGGTGTACACCCCGCCTGCCGGTGGTGCGCTGTTGAACTGCCACATGATCCAGGCGGTGGTCAGTGCCGACAGGCCGACCGAGCCGACGCCGATCAGTGCCGCGCTGCCTTCGCTCAGGCGACCACGGGAGAAAGCCAGAATTAACCAGCCAATCAGGGGGAACAGTAACGTCAGGAATAGGAAGTTCATCCGCGCATCTCGCTGGCTGCGTCGATATCGAGGGTGTGGAAGCGGCGATACAGCTGCAGCAGGATCGCCAGGCCGATGCTCGCTTCGGCAGCCGCCAGGGCGATGACCAGAATGAACATGATCTGCCCGTCAGCCTGGCCCCAGCGCGCACCTGCCACGACGAAGGCCAGGGCTGCGGCGTTCATCATCACTTCCAGGCTCATCAGCACGAACAGGATGTTGCGGCGCACCATCAGGCCGACCAGGCCGAGACTGAACAGCACGCCGGCCAGCGCCAGGCCGTGCTCCATTGGAATACCGTTCATGGCGTAGCGTCCTTGATGTCATTGCGGCCCAGGTGATACGCGGCGACCAGCGCGGCAAGCAGCAGCATGGAAGCCAGCTCCACGGCCAGCAGATAAGGGCCGAACAGGTGAATGCCGACGGCTTTGGCATCGACCGTGGTATGGCCGATGGTGGCACCGCTCGGTACGGCGAACAGCACGTACAGCAATTGCCCCAGCAGCACGGCGGAAAGCAGCGCCGGACCAATCCAGATGCCTGGGCTGAGCCAGGTGCGTTCCTGCTCGACCGAGGCCGGGCCCAGGTTGAGCATCATCACCACGAACACGAACAGCACCATGATGGCGCCGGCGTAGACGATGATTTCCAGCGCGCCGGCGAACGGCGCACCCAGGCTGAAGAACACCATGGAAACGGCCAGCAGCGAGATGATCAGGTAGAGCAGGGCGTGCACCGGGTTCTTGCTGGTGATCACGCCCAGGGTCGAGGCAACCGCGACCCCGGCAGAGAAGTAGAAGGCGAATTCCATTATGGCAACAACCCTTTGACGTTGATCGGCTCGGCTTCATCCTGCGCGGCGCCCTTGGGCTTGCCGGCAATGGCCATGCCGGCCACGCGGTAGAAGTTGTAGTCCGGGTTCTTGCCAGGGCCGGAGATCAGCAGATCCTCTTTCTCGTAGACCAGATCCTGACGCTTGTACTCGCCCATCTCGAAATCCGGGGTGAGCTGGATCGCGGTGGTCGGACAGGCTTCCTCGCACAGGCCGCAGAAGATGCAGCGCGAGAAGTTGATGCGGAAGAAGTCCGGGTACCAGCGACCGTCCTCGGTTTCCGCCTTCTGCAGCGAGATGCAGCCCACCGGGCAGGCCACGGCGCACAGGTTGCAGGCCACGCAGCGCTCTTCGCCGTCGGGGTCGCGGGTCAGCACGATGCGCCCCCGGTAGCGTGGCGGCAGGTAAACCTGCTCTTCCGGGTATTGCAGGGTGTCGCGCTTGCGGAAGCCATGGCCGAAGACCATCACCAGGCTGCGCAACTGGGTCGCGGTACCGACCAGTACGTCCCATATGTATTTGAACATCGCTTTTTCTCCTTACTGGGCCGTGGCCAGCACAACGGCGCCGGTCACCAGCAGGTTGATCAGGGTCAGCGGCAGACAGAACTTCCAGCTGAAGGCCATGACCTGGTCATACCGTGGGCGCGGGATGGAGGCGCGCAGCAGGATGAAGATCATGATGAAGAAGCAGGTCTTGATCGCGAACCAGAAGAACGGGATCTGCGGCAGGATGCCGAACGGGCCGTGCCAGCCGCCGAAGAACAGGGTCACCAGCAGGGCGGAAATGGTCACGATGCCGATGTATTCACCGACGAAGAACATGCCCCATTTCATGCCGGCATACTCGATGTGGTAGCCGTCGGCCAGTTCCTGCTCCGCTTCAGGCTGGTCGAAGGGGTGACGGTGAGTCACGGCCACACCAGCGATGAAGAAGGTGCAGAAGCCGAAGAACTGCGGAATGATGAACCACAGGTTCTGCGCCTGGTAGTCGACGATATCGCGCATGTTGAACGAGCCGACCTGGGCGACGATGCCCATCAGCGCCAGGGCCAGGAACACTTCGTAGGAAATGGTCTGGGCCGACGCGCGCAGGCTGCCGAGCAGGGCGAACTTGTTGTTGCTCGACCAGCCGGCGAACAGCACGGCGTATACCGACAGACCCGCCATGGCGAAGAAGAACAGGATGCCGATGTTCAGGTTCGCCACGCCCCAGTTGGGGGTGATCGGGATGATCGCGAAGGCGATCAGCATCGCGCCCATGGCGATCACCGGAGCCAGGGTGAAGATCACCTTGTCGGCGAACGGTGGCGTCCAGTCTTCCTTGAAGAACATCTTCAGCATGTCCGCGGCGATCTGGAACATGCCGAACGGGCCGACGCGGTTGGGGCCGTAGCGATCCTGCCACCAGCCGAGCAGACGGCGCTCGACGAAGCTCAGCAGGGCACCGGTGACCACCACCGCAAGCAGGATGACGATGGCCTTGAGCACTTCCTGAATGATGTCGAGCAACTGAGGCGTCAGCCAACTCATCGCGCGGCCTCCCCGATGTTGGTCACGGCCGCACCGGCGATGCCAGCAGGAATGCCTGCCAGGCCCGCTGGCAAGCCAACCAGGCCGACACCCAGCTCTTCGCTGACGCGCAGCGGCAGGCGCAGGTTTTGGCCATTGACGTTCAGCTGCAGCAGGGCGCCGTCGTTGACACCGAGGCGATCGGCCTCATCCTTGGCCAGGGCCACGTAGGCCTCAGGCGTGCGTTCGGCGATCGGCGCGGCGCGCGAGGACATTTCCTCGCTGCCGAACAGGTGGTGCAGCGGTACTGCCTGCCAGGTGCCCTGAGCCGGGTTGAAGGCCGTTGGCGCGCTGAACCAGCCCAGGTTTCCACCTTTGGCTTCGATCAGGCGTACGCCTGGGTCGCCTGCACGCAGATGACCACCGACTTCGTCCTGGAACTTGTTCCAGGCCTGGGGCGAGTTCCAGCCTGGCGACCAGGCGAAGGGGATCTGCTGACGGTCTTCCTTGCTGCCCGAATAGCCTTCCATGGAGAACGCGAAAGCCGAGTCCTTGTCCTGGGGCTGACGCGGTTCGTGCACGCTGATATTGGCGCGCATGGCGGTACGCCCGCTGTAGCGGTGCGGCTCACGAGCGAGCTTGAGGCCCTTGATGCGGAACGAGGCGCTTGGCGCGGCGTCACGGATACCGGCCAGCTCGGCGCTGCTGGCCGCGCAGGCGGCGGTGACCTGATCCAGCTGCGTCCAGTCCACGCCACGGTTGTGCAGCGTGCTGTGCAGCGCGTGCAGCCAGCGCCAGCCTTCACGCACCAGGATGTTGGCGTCGTAGTAGGACGGATCGTAAACCTGGAAGAAGCGCTGCGCGCGACCTTCCTGGCTGACCAGGGTGCCGTCGCCTTCGGCGAAACTGGCGGCTGGCAGCAGCAGGTGCGCCTTGGCCGTGGTGGCGGTGCTCTGGTGATCGGCGACGATCACCACCTTGGCGGCTGCCAGGGCAGCGTCGACACGGGCAGCGTCAGCGCGGTGGTAGAGGTCGTTTTCCAGCACCACCAGTGCGTCGGCCTGGCCCGAGGTGAGCGCGTGCAGCGCGTCGTCCAGGCTGTTGCCGGCGAACTTGTCGCCCATCAGCAGGGCCAGGCCCATGCTGTTGGCTTCCGGCACCACCAGACTGATGGAGCCGGCCTTGTCGCGATTCTTCAGGGCGCTGGCGATGTTCGCCGCTGCTTCGATCAGGGCGCGATTGCCCAGCGAAGCACCGGAGACGATCAGCGGGCGCTTGGCGTTCAAGAGCGCGTCGGCGATGCGTTGCACCAACTCGGCGGCTTCAGCTTCCAGACCTTCGACTGCCGGTGCGCTCGGGTCAATGGCGTGAGCCACGGCGAAACCGATACGCGCGAGGTCGTCCGGCGCGGCGTGTACGCACTGCTCGGCAACATCGTCGAGGCGCGTGGCGGTGACGCTGGCAATGAACAGTGGATTGAGCGCGTGCTGGGCGACGTTCTGCACCGCAGCCATGTGCCAGTCCTGAATCTTCGCACCGGCCGCGATCTCGGTGGCCTTGCCCTTGACCGACTGGCGCAGCGCCAGAGCGATACGGGCGGCGGTCTGGGTCAGGTCTTCACCGAGCACGAATACCGCGTCGTGGTCTTCGATATCGCGCAGGGTCGGCACCGGCAGCGGGCCGTTCTGCAGCACGTCACGGATCAGGCGGATATTGGCCTGCTCAGCCGCCGCGATACCGGAATAGAAGTTGTCGGCGCCGACCAGTTCGCGCAGGGCGAAGTTGCCCTCGAGGCTGGCACGCGGCGAGCCGATGCCGATCACCTTGCGGTTCTTCAGCAGGGCAGCGGCCTGATCGAGGGCGGCATCGAGGCCCATCTTCATCTTGCTGAGCACCATCAACGGCTGACGCGGACGGTCTTCACGGTTGGCGTAGCCATAACCGAAACGGCCACGGTCGCAAAGGAAGTACCCGTTCACCGAGCCGTTGAAGCGGTTCTCGATGCGACGCACTTCGCCATAGCGCTCGCCCGGGCTGGTGTTGCAGCCGCTGGAGCAGCCATGGCAGATGCTCGGCGCGAACTGCATGTCCCACTTGCGGTTGTAACGCTCGGAGTGGGTCTTGTCGGTGAACACGCCGGTCGGGCAGACCTCGACCAGGTTGCCGGAGAACTCGCTTTCCAGGGTGCCGTCTTCGACACGCCCGAAATACACGTTGTCGTGAGCGCCGTAGACGCCCAGATCGGTACCGCCAGCGTAGTCCTTGTAGTAACGCACGCAGCGGTAGCAGGCGATGCAGCGGTTCATCTCGTGGGCGATGAACGGGCCGAGTTCCTGGTTCTGGTGAGTACGCTTGGTGAAGCGATAACGACGGGCGTTGTGGCCGGTCATCACCGTCATGTCCTGCAGGTGACAGTGGCCGCCTTCCTCGCAGACCGGGCAGTCGTGCGGGTGGTTGGTCATCAGCCATTCGACGACGCTCTTGCGGAAGGCCACGGCCTCTTCGTCGTCGATGGAAATCCAGCTGTTGTCGGTCGCCGGCGTCATGCAGGACATGACCAGGCGGCCGCGCTTGTCGTTTTCGTCGGTGTACTGCTTCACCGCACACTGGCGGCAGGCGCCGACGCTGCCGAGCGCCGGGTGCCAGCAGAAGTAGGGGATATCGAGTCCGAGGGACAGACAGGCCTGCAGCAGGTTGTCCGCACCATCGACTTCGAGATCTTTGCCGTCTACGTGGATAGTGGCCATTTTCTTCAGTCTTCGTTTGCCCACCCGAAGGTGGACGGGCTAAGGGAATTCTTTGTCGTGACCCGGGCCGGACGGCGCAGCGCGCCCACATGTCCGGCCATCAGGCTCATACCGCGTGTGCCGCCACGGGCGGCTGGATCGAGTCGGTGATCACACCGGCGTCGAACTCCTCGCGGAAATACTTGATCGCGCTGCCCAGCGGCTCCACGGCACCCGGCGCGTGAGCGCAGAAGGTCTTGCCGGGGCCGAGGAAATTGACCAGGCCGAGCAGGGTGTCGATGTCCTCGCGGGTGCCTTGCTTGCGTTCCAGAGCGCGCAGGATCTTCACGCTCCACGGCAAACCGTCACGGCAGGGCGTGCACCAGCCGCAGGATTCGCGAGCGAAGAACTCTTCCATGTTGCGCAGCAACGACACCATGTTCACGGTGTTGTCGATGGCCAGGGCCAGGCCGGTACCCATACGGGTGCCGACCTTGGCGATGCCGGCGGCGTACATGGACGCATCCAGGTGTTCGGGAAGCAGGAAGCCGGTACCGGCGCCGCCTGGCTGCCAGGCCTTGAGCGTGTAACCGTCGCGCATGCCACCGGCGTAGTCTTCGAACAGTTCGCGGGCGCTGATGCCGAATGGCAGCTCCCAGATGCCCGGGTTCTTGACCTTGCCGGAGAAGCCCATCAGCTTGGTGCCGTGGTCTTCGCTGCCTTCGCGGGCCAGGGATTTGTACCAGTCGACGCCGTTGCCGATGATCGACGGCACGTTGCACAGGGTTTCGACGTTGTTGACGCAGGTCGGCTTGCCCCACACACCCACGGCGGCCGGGAAGGGCGGCTTGGCGCGCGGGTTGGCGCGACGGCCTTCCAGGGAATTGATCAGTGCGGTTTCTTCACCGCAGATATAACGCCCGGCGCCGGTGTGTACGAACAGCTCGAAGTCGAAACCGCTGCCGAGAATGTTCTTGCCCAGCAGGCCGGCAGCCTTGGCTTCGTCGATTGCCCGATTGAGGTTGGCGGCCGCGTCGACGTATTCGCCGCGCAGGAAGATGTAGCCACGATAGGCCTTCAGCGCCCGGGCGCTGATCAGCATGCCTTCCACCAGAAGGTGCGGCAGCTGTTCCATCAGCATGCGGTCTTTCCAGGTGTTGGGCTCCATCTCGTCCGCGTTGCACAGCAGGTAGCGGATGTTCAGGGATTCATCGTTGGGCATCAGGCCCCACTTCACGCCCGTGGGGAAGCCGGCACCGCCACGGCCCTTGAGGCCGGAATCCTTGACCGTCTGCACGATGTCGGCCTGGGCCATTTCGGCCAGTGCCTTGCGGGCAGCGGCATAGCCGTTCTTCTGCTGGTATTCCTCCAGCCAGACCGGTTGCGCGTCATCGCGCAGGCGCCAGGTCAGCGGATGGGTCTCTTCGCTGCGGGCGATGCGGTTCGCCGGGCCGAAAGACGTCAGCAGGTTCGAGCTGCGACTGATCATTGGAAATTCTCCAGCAGTTGCGCCACGCCTTCGGGTTGAACGTCACCGAAGGTCTCGTCGTCGATCATCATCGCCGGCGCCTTGTCGCAATTGCCCAGGCAGCACACGGGCAGCAGGGTGAAGCGGCCGTCAGCGGTGGTTTGCCCTGGCACGATGCCCAGCTCGGACTTGATGCTGCCAAGGACGTTTTCATGGCCGCCGATGAAGCAGGTCATGCTGTCGCACACACGGATGATGTGGCGGCCGACGGGCTGGCGGAAAATCTGGCTATAGAAGGTGGCGACACCTTCCACGTCGCTGGCCGGGATCCCGAGGATCGCGCCGATGGCGTCGGCGGCGCCGTCCGGCACCCAGCCGCGTTCCTTCTGCACGATCTTCAGGGCTTCGATGGACGCCGCACGGGGGTCTTCGTAGTGGAGCATCTCGTGCTCGATGGCCGAGCGCTCGGTTTCGCTGAGGGCGAAACGGTCGGTCTGAATCAGGGCTGCATTGCTCATGGTGTTTTCCTCAGCGATCCACGTCGGCCATAACGAAGTCGATACTGCCCAGATACGCGATCAGGTCAGCGACCATGCTGCCGCGAATCACCGAAGGGATCTGCTGCAGGTGCGGGAAGCTCGGGGTACGGATCCGGGTGCGGTAGCTCATGGTGCTGCCATCGCTGGTCAGGTAGTAACTGTTGATCCCCTTGGTCGCTTCGATCATCTGGAAGCTTTCGTTGGCCGGCATGACCGGGCCCCAGGAAACCTGCAGGAAGTGGGTGATCAGCGTTTCGATGTGCTGCAGCGTGCGTTCCTTCGGCGGCGGCGTGGTCAGCGGGTGATCCGCCTTGTACGGGCCTTCCGGCATGTTGCGCATGCACTGGTCGATGATCTTGATGCTCTGACGCATCTCCTCGACACGCACCATGCAGCGGTCATAGGCATCGCCGTTGACGGCCAGCGGCACCTCGAACTCGAAGTTCTCGTAGCCGGAGTAGGGGCGTGCCTTGCGCAGGTCGAAGTCGCAACCGGTGGCGCGCAAGCCGGCCCCGGTGGTGCCCCATTCCAGCGCTTCCTTGGTGTTGTACTGAGCGACACCGATGGTCCGCGCCTTGAGGATGCTGTTGCGCAGCGCGGCCTTCTCGTATTCGTCGAGGCGCTTGGGCAGCCAGTCGACGAATTCCTTGACCAGTTTGTCCCAGCCGCGCGGCAGGTCGTGAGCGACACCGCCGATGCGGTACCAGGCCGGGTGCAGGCGGAAACCGGTGATGGCTTCGATCACCTTGTAGGCACGCTGGCGGTCGGTGAAGGTGAAGAACACCGGGGTCATCGCGCCGACGTCCTGGATATAGGTACCCAGGAACAGCAGGTGGCTGGTGATGCGGAAGAACTCGGCCATCATGATGCGGATGGTGTCGACCTTCTGCGGCACCTTGATGCCCGCGAGCTTCTCGACCGAGAGCACGTAAGGCAGGTTGTTCATCACCCCGCCGAGGTAGTCGATACGGTCGGTGTAGGGAATGAAGCTGTGCCAGCTCTGGCGTTCGGCCATTTTCTCGGCACCACGGTGGTGGTAACCGACCTCTGGCACGCAGTCGACGATTTCTTCACCGTCGAGCTGCAGGATGATGCGGAACGCACCGTGCGCAGACGGGTGGTTGGGGCCGAGGTTGAGGAACATGTAGTCCTCGTTCTCGCTCTGGCGCTTCATGCCCCAGTCCTCGGGGTTGAAGCGTGCTGCTTCCTCCTCGAGCTGTTGCTTGGCCAGGGTCAGGCTGAACGGATCGAATTCGGTGGCGCGCGCCGGATAGTCCTTGCGCAGCGGGTGACCTTCCCAGGTCGGCGGCATCATGATCCGGGTCAGGTGCGGGTGACCGGTGAAATGGATGCCGTAGAGGTCCCACACTTCGCGCTCGTACCAGTTGGCGTTCGGCCAGATACCGGTCACCGAAGGCAGGTTGAGATCGCCCTCGCGCAGGGCCACCTTGATCATCACGTCGCTGTTACGCTCCAGCGACATGAGGTGGTAGAACACGGTGAAGTCAGCGTCCGGCAGGCCGCGACGCTGAGTGCGCAGGCGCTCGTCGACGCCGTGCAGGTCATACAGCATGACGTAGGGGCGCGATGCCTGGCGTAGGAAGCGCAGCACTTCGACGAGCTTGTCGCGGCCGACCCAGATGACCGGCATGCCGGTGCGGGTGGCCTGCAACGTGAAGCTGTCGGCGCCAAAACGGGATTGAAGCTCAACGACGACGTCTTGGTCGTCCGCCTTGTACGGCGCAATGGACACGGTGGTGTCTGCAGTCATGGTCTCGATCGCTATCGGTCAACGGTGAGAGTGAATCCGGCCTTGCTGGAAAGCGGGACTCAGACTTCGTCAGGGGAACGCAGGTTGGTAACCGCAATACGCTGCTCGCGGCGCTGTTCTTTCTGGGAAGGCATCTCGGCGCGATAAACGCCTTGATCGCCAACGACCCAGGACAGCGGGCGGCGCTCCTGACCGATCGATTCCTGCAGCAGCATCAGCCCTTGCAGAAATGCCTCGGGACGGGGCGGGCAACCGGGTATGTAGACGTCGACGGGAAGGAACTTGTCGACACCCTGAACGACCGAGTAGATGTCGTACATGCCGCCGGAATTGGCGCACGAACCCATGGAGATGACCCACTTGGGCTCGAGCATCTGCTCATAGAGACGCTGGATGACGGGCGCCATCTTGATGAAGCAGGTGCCGGCGATGACCATGAAGTCCGCCTGGCGTGGGGATGCGCGGATTACCTCGGCACCGAAGCGCGCAACGTCGTGCGGCGCGGTGAAGGCGGTGGTCATTTCCACGTAGCAGCACGACAGGCCGAAATTGTACGGCCACAGGGAGTTCTTGCGACCCCAGTTCACCGCACCACTGAGAACATCCGAGAGTTTCCCCATGTAGATGTTCTTGTGCACTTCGTCTTCTAGACGCTGGTCGGAAACGACCTCCTGCTTGCCGATCGGGTATTGCTCGTTGGGAGCATCCGGATCGATCCGAGTAAGTTTGTATTGCATCGCCAAAGCCTCATTGTTTCAGCTTCGCTTGCCGAGACTTACGGCCCTCGGGTGCCCAATCGAGCGCACCGATACGCCAAAGGTAGACAAGACCTGCCAACAGAATGTTTATGAAAACGGCTGCTTCGATGAAGCCGGCCCAGCCGCTTTCGCGAACGGAGACGGCCCAGGCGAAGAGAAAGAGGGCTTCGACGTCGAAGATCACGAAGAGCATCGCGACCAGATAGAATTTTGCGGACAGACGCAGACGTGCGCTGCCAGTGGGAAGCATGCCCGATTCGAACGGCTCGTTCTTGCTGCGGCCCCATGCCTTGCTACCCAGCAGGCTGGATACGCCCATCATGAACGCACAGAGGCCAACGACCCCCAGCAGAAAAACGGCCAACGCCCAGTTGTGGGACAGGGAACTGCTTGCTTCCAACATGCCGGGACTCCTCAGGCAAGGAACGGCTTCACGCGTAATTAAAGTTATGGCAAGGCAACCACAGCCGCCTCGCATCTATTTGCATAATGTTATGCCTGTATTGGGTGTAAGTAAATTTTTCAGCGCAAAAAATTAATATTAAGTCGCTTGCCTGACATCGAGAAAAGAGCATTTGCCCTTTTAAATCAATGACCTATAAAAATGACATGGCTCTATGGTCGCCCCGCTTAAATGCATGTAGTGAATAATTAAACAGACTTCAATGGGAATATTTATCATTTGAGAATTTGTTCTTTTAAGCTTTTACTTGTCGCTTAGTTGTCCATCCATGGCGCACTTCAACACACAATGACCATTGAACTTTCTCGCCTATTAGTTGCAGCAATAAAAAAACCCCGACATCGCTGCCGGGGCTCAAGGGTTACAGCGTGCGCCTGACGACGCGCACGTCTGTCAGTTCTGTCAGTGGAACTGGTTCATCGTGTTGTCCTTGCCGCCGGCCTTCAGTGCCGCTTCACCCGCAAAGTACTCCTTGTGGTTGTCGCCGATGTCCGAGCCCGCCATGTTCTGGTGCTTGACGCAGGCGATGCCCTGGCGGATCTCCTGACGCTGCACGCCCTTCACGTAGGCCAGCATGCCCTGGTCGGCGAAATAGCCCTTGGCGAGGTTGTCGGTGGACAGCGCCGCAGTGTGGTAGGTGGGCAGGGTGATCAGGTGGTGGAAGATACCGGCGTTGGCCGAACCATCGCGCTGGAAGGTGCGGATCTTCTCGTCGGCAACCTGAGCCAGCTCGGTCTCGTCGTACTCGACGCTCATCAGCTTGGCGCGGTCGTAGCCGGAAACATCCTTGCCGTCGGCGACGAACGCGTCGAATACCTGCTGACGGAAGCTCAGCGTCCAGTTGAACGACGGGCTGTTGTTGTAGACCAGCTTGGCATTGGGAACGACTTCGCGAACGCGATCGACCATGGCCTTGATCTGCCCGACGTGAGGCTTCTCGGTTTCGATCCAGATCATGTCGGCGCCGTTCTGCAGCGAGGTGATGCTGTCCAGTACGCAGCGATCTTCACCGGTGCCCTTGCGGAACTGGAACAGGTTGGACGGCAGGCGCTTGGGTCGCAGCAGCTTGCCTTCGCGGTTGATCACCACGTCGCCGTTCTTCAGTTCCGATGCACTGATTTCATCGCAGTCGAGGAACGAGTTGTACTGGTCACCCAGGTCGCCCGGCTCGCTGGTCACGGCGATCTGCTTGGTCAGGCCTGCCCCCAGGGAGTCGGTACGGGCGACGATCACGCCGTCGTCCACGCCCAGCTCGAGGAAGGCATAGCGAACGGCGTTGATCTTGGCCAGGAAGTCGACATGGGGAACGGTGACCTTGCCATCCTGGTGGCCGCACTGTTTCTCGTCGGACACCTGGTTCTCGATCTGGATGCAGCAGGCGCCTGCCTCGATCATTTTCTTGGCCAGCAGGTAAGTGGCCTCCGGGTTGCCGAAGCCGGCGTCGATGTCGGCGATGATCGGCACCACATGGGTTTCGAAATTGTCGATCTGCGCCTGAATTTCGCTCTGCTTGGCCTTGTCACCGGCGTCGCGGGCGGCGTCCAGGGCGTTGAACAGCAGGTCCAGCTCACGGGCGTCGGCCTGGCGCAGGAAGGTGTAGAGCTCCTCGATCAGCGCGGCGACGGCGGTCTTCTCGTGCATGGACTGATCGGGCAGCGGGCCGAAGTCGGAACGCAGCGCGGCGATCATCCAGCCGGACAGGTAGAGGTAGCGCTTGTTGGTGGTCTTCAGGTGCTTCTTGATGGAAATCAGCTTCTGTTGGCCGATGAAACCGTGCCAGCAGCCGAGGGACTGGGTATAGACGGAGGAGTCGGCGTCGTACTCGGCCATGTCCTTGCGCATGATGGCTGCCGTGTACTTGGCGACGTCCAGGCCGGTCTTGAAGCGGTTCTGGGCGCGCATGCGTGCGACGGATTCCGGGTTGATGGCGCTCCAGCTGCTGCCAGCGGCTTCTTTCAGGGCGGCAACGGCTTTGATGTCGTTTTCGTAAGCTGACATGGTCAATCCTTCAAGTGTGTGTTTGGTCGAGCGCCGAACGTAGCGCGCAGTCAAGGCGCAGGGCTCGGAGCGAGCTCACCGCAGACGTTGAGAGGAAACCGGAATGAGGAGGGCACTTGGGTCGGGTGGACGAAACGTATCGTTTGCCACTCGCCGGATAGGCGAGCTGTTGTGCGTGCAGGCCCGTGGACGCCCTTGGCACTGTGCAATTCGATACGTGAAACGCTTCCCCGTCCCTCAGGACAACCTCGTTCCAGTCGCCATCTCGTCGAACTGCCTTGTGGGCTTAACAACACGAATCGATCTTGCGGTAAGCAAGAATACGACCCGGAGGCTCCGTTTCCAGAGCCCCTGATTAGCGGGAGCGAGGCCATCATGCGACCGACGAAAATGTTCGTCAATCGTTTTTGTAGTGTTTTTTTAGATCTACTACATAAGTCTTAGATCGACCGTATAGTCACGTTTTACGGGGCTTTCAGTCGATTACGTCGACCTTCACGCGCATGCTCATATCTTCACGGCCTTCGGTCGAGTAGCGCCGCAATACGCCGCTGCGGTCTGCCTGGCTTTGCTCGCTGCTGCCGCCAATGCTGATCCACTCGCCGATCCGGCCGCTGACCCGGGTATCGGCCTGCTGAATGTCGATCACGCCCGGCTGGTTCTGATTCAGTCGATCCCGGTTGCTGCTGATATCCAGATGCACGACTTCGCCGGCCAGGCTGGCGGTGACGTAGAAGCCCTGGGTGACGTTGCGGTATTCGGTGTTGTTGGTGATCTGGCCGTAGGGGCCGCGGCTGCTGGTGGTCACCGGCACGCTCTGGCCGACCTGAATCAGCGCTGGATAGCCTTCGCTGGTCTGTACCTGCTGAGTGCCACCGCCGCGGCTGTCGGTGCTGCGGCGGATGATGCGTGCCTGATCACGCCCCTGGATTTCACCGCGGCCGATATCCACCTGGCCGTTGCCGGCGCTGATGCTGCCATCGATGCTGTACCCCCGGTCATCGCGGTAGGCGGACTCACTGGTGTCGACGCTGATCAGCAGCCGCCGGGGCTGGGTATCGAGCTGGCCGAGCAGGGCGCGGACCTCTTCGATCTTGCCGGGTGACGCATTGACGATGAGCTGATTGCCGTAGGCGCTGACGCGCCCCTCGTTACCGAGGGCCGACTGCACCACGGGCAGCAGGTCGGCTGCGGTCCGGTAGTTGAGCGGGATGACTTCGGTGGCAGCCGACGCCGAGAGACTGAAAGCGAGCAGGGCTGCGCCGAGAAAGCGCCGTTTCAGCAGGAAACTCTTCATAGCAGAAAACTCCGCAAATCAGGATCGGTGATACTGGTATCCCAGGTTTGGTCGAAGAGCCGCTGCAACTGGCGAACACGAGCGGGATCCTGGTATTTCGCATAGCCGGCAAATTGATCCGGCTCGGGGCGCACCAGCAGGCCCTGATCGTCAGCCAGCAGAAAAGCGCCCTCGGGGGCCGGGTAATCGGGATGGCAGCGGCGAATCTGCACGTGACTGGACAGCTTGCGCGACAAGGCGATCAGTCGATGCCCGTCACGAACTGCGCGACTGCTGTCACGCACCAGAATGCGTAGCCGGCTGTTGCGGTGGCTCAACAGAAACTGCGTGCACGCCTGTTGAATGCTGCTGTGGTGGTAGAGCCAGGGCTCGAGGTCGGGGCTGTAAAGGCACAGTGTACGGCCGGCCTGTTGCATCAGTGCCAGCGCATGGCTACGGGCGTGGTCGGGCAAACTGAAACGCTGTAGCGCCTGCTCGCTGCCCAGCACGAAGGGCGCCGGTTCCCAGGCGGCAGGCGATGGCAGCTGGCTGTCCGGGTTGTGCAAGGTGAAACGCCCGGGTGACTCGAACTCGATGGGTTCGAGTTCGGCATCATCGGGCGTGTGTTCATCGTTCATGCTGACCTCTGTGGCACCGGCGTAGCCACAGCTGATTCATCAGCCGCTGCTGCGCACCATGTCGACGTGGGGAATGCCCGCTTCCAGGTATTCGTCACTCACTACAGTGAAGCCCAGCTTTTCATAGAACGGCGTTGCCTGCACCTGGGCGCTGAGCATTTGCTGACTCAGCCCGCGTTTCTCGGCTTCGGCGATCACTGCATGCAGCAGCGCTTCGCCGACCTTCAGTCCGCGCCAGTCCTTGAGTACCGATACCCGACCGATCTGACCATCGGCCAGCAGGCGCGCGGTGCCGATCGGGTAATCGCCTTCGCAGGCGAGAAAATGCACGGCATCACTGTCTTCGGCGTCCCATTCCAGCTCAGGCGGCACCGCCTGCTCAGCGACGAATACCGTTTCACGGATGCGTCGCAGTTCTTCGTAATCCCTGTGCCAGTCGGCGATGCGTACGTGCAGGTCATTCATCGGCGAACTCCACGCTCCCTTGCTTGGCGAGTTCCAGCAGCAGGGTGCGTGCTTCGTCGTTGGCCAGCCATGGGCCAAGGTTTTCCAGGTGCAGGGCATCGGCAGAGCAGATCATTTTCAGCAGCTCACGCAGGCCGGCGGAAACGACGCGACTCTGGCCGCTGGCGAACAGCACCAGGTCTTCGCCGACTTCGGACCAGGCCATGCGTGCACTGGGGTTGCGGATCATCACGGCGCCGTCTTCCAACTGGTCGAGGAAGCCGTCTTCGTCGATCTCGATACCGGCGATCAGCTCCGGGTAGCGTGGCTCGGTCATGAACTGGCCGAACCAGGTCATCAACAGGCGCTCGTCGCTCATGTGCTCGGCGAGCAGCGCCTTGAGGCGGTCCAGGGCGTCGCGCTGAATCTCGTTGGGGTCGCTGACGGGCACGGTGCCGGCGTCGCTATAGCGCGTTTCATCGGGCAGGAACTGACCGAGAAAATCGGTGAAATGGGTCAATACTTCGGCCGCGCTGGGTGCGCGGAAACCCACGGAATAAGTCATGCAGTCATCCTCGGCGGTGCCACTATGGGCCAGGAGCGGCGGCAGATAGAGCATATCGCCGGGCTCGAGAACCCATTCTTCGGTTTGATCGAATTGAGCCAGGATCTTCATGTCGAGATCCGGCAGCAGGGGGCTTTGCGAATCGCACATCTGGCCGATCTGCCAGCGACGACGGCCATGGCCCTGCAGGAGAAACACATCGTAGTTATCGTAGTGCGGACCAACGCCGCCGCCAGGTGCGGCGAAACTGATCATCACGTCATCGATACGCCACTTGGGCAGAAACTTGAATTCTTCCAGCAGCTCGGCAACCTCCGGAACGAACTGGTCGACGGCCTGCACCAGTAGCGTCCATTCGCGCTCTGGCAACTGCGAGAACGCATCCTCGGCGAAGGGGCCCCGGCGCACCTCCCAAGGCGTTTCGCCATGCTCGATTACCAGGCGCGATTCCACTTCTTCCTCGAGGGCGAGGCCGGCCAGTTCGTCCGGAGAGATCGGGCTTTCGAACGCGGGGATGGCCTGGCGCACCAGCAGGGGCTTCTTCTGCCAGTAATCGCGCAGGAACTCACGTGCGCTCAGGCCACCCAATAGCTGAAGAGGAGCATCAGGATTCATCTGTAAGTCCTTGATATTTATTAAAGCGTATAAAAAGAAACGCCCGGCTTCAGCCGGGCGTCCTTGAGACTGGCTATAGCCTAGATGCGTTTGGCCTGAGCCACCGCGTTGCCGATGTAGTTGGCGGGAGTGAGCTGCTTTAGCTCTTCCTTGGCCTGCTGCGGCATATCCAGGCCATCGATGAAGGCCAACAGCGCTTCTGGCGTGATGCCCTTGCCGCGAGTGAGCTCCTTGAGCTTCTCATAGGGGTTCTCGATGGCGTAGCGACGCATGACGGTCTGGATCGGCTCAGCGAGCACTTCCCAGCAGGCGTTCAGGTCTTCAGCAATACGTTGAGCATTGAGCTCCAACTTGCTGATTCCCTTGAGGCTTGCTTCATAAGCGATCACGCTGTGGGCGAAGCCGACACCAAGGTTGCGCAGCACGGTGGAGTCGGTCAGGTCACGCTGCCAGCGGGAAATCGGCAGCTTGCTGGCCAGGTGCTGGAACAGCGCGTTGGCGATACCCAGGTTGCCTTCGGAGTTCTCGAAGTCGATCGGGTTGACCTTGTGTGGCATGGTCGACGAGCCGATCTCGCCGGCGATGGTCTTCTGCTTGAAGTAGCCCAGGGAAATGTAGCCCCAGACATCACGATCGAAGTCGATGAGGATGGTGTTGAAGCGGGCGATGGCATCGAACAGCTCGGCGATGTAATCGTGCGGCTCGATCTGCGTGGTGTAGGGGTTCCACTGCAGGCCCAGATCGTTCTCGATGAACTGGCGGGCGTTGGCTTCCCAGTCGATCTGCGGGTAGGCCGACAGATGAGCGTTGTAGTTGCCCACCGCGCCATTGATCTTGCCCAGCAGCGGCACGGCGGCGATCTGCACGATCTGACGCTCGAGGCGATAGACGACGTTGGCCAGCTCTTTACCCAGGGTAGTGGGCGAGGCCGGTTGGCCGTGGGTACGCGACAGCATCGGTACGTCGGCGAACTTCACCGACAATTCGCGGATGGCGCTGGCGATCTGGCGCATCAGCGGCAGCAGCACGTTGTCACGGCCTTCACGCAGCATCAGGGCGTGGGACAGGTTGTTGATGTCCTCGCTGGTGCAGGCGAAGTGGATGAACTCGCTGACCTTGTCCAGCTCCGGCAGCTTGGCAGCCTGTTCCTTGAGCAGGTACTCCACGGCTTTGACGTCGTGGTTGGTGGTGCGCTCGATTTCCTTGACGCGCTCGGCGTGCTCGACCGCGAAGTTCTCGGCCAGCTCATCGAGCAGCGCGTTGGCTTCGGCGGAGAAGGGCGCGACTTCACTCACACCTTCGTGGGCAGCGAGGCGCTGCAGCCAGCGGACTTCGACCTGAACGCGGAAGCGGATCAAGCCGTATTCGCTGAAAATGGGGCGCAGAGCGCTGGTTTTGCCGGCATAGCGGCCATCTACGGGCGAAACCGCGGTGAGCGAGGAAAGCAGCATGGGAGGCGTTCTCGGACAGTCGGGCGTTGAAAAGGGGGCATATCATACACGAAGTGGCGTGTTGCAAGCGCCAGGCTTCGAGGAACAGCAGACTGATGGCTTTTCAAGAAGCGAGATTTTCAAATGAAAATCCATACTAATCATGAAGATAAGCCAGAGTCTTGATATTCGGCTTGAGAGTGCTGTCAGCCGCGCAGCATCGGGTAAAGCTCACGCAGCAATTTGCGACGACTGAACACCAACTGCCAGCGATGACCGCCCAACTGCCGCCACAGGCGTCCGGAACGGATGCCAGCGAGCAGCAAGGCACGGATTTTCGAGGCATTGGCCGGCTGCTGCAGAAAGCGGCTGTCGCCCTGCACCTGAATGCGCTGCTTGAAGGTACTGATGGTGTCCTGATACAGCGCGCCGCACGAGGAAATCACGTTCTCGTGGCCAATGCCGAAGTGTTCTGCCTGGCTCTGGATCTGATCGAGGCGCCCACCCATCAACTGCAGCAGGTCGCCACGCTTGTCGAGCTGACGTTCCAGGCCGAGCAGGGCGAGTGCATAGCGCAGGGGCTCGCGCTGCAGGCTGGTAGGGTCGCGCTCCAGGGCGCTGACCAGGGCGCGGTAACCGTCACGCAGATTGAGGTCATCCCCGCCGAACACATCCAGGGTACCTTTGGGGTCACGCACCAGCAGGCTGCCGATCAGGCAGGTCACTTCGTTCTCGGCGGCCTGGCCGGTCTTGGCGATCTTGTCGACCATCACCGCGGCCTGAAATACCGCGCCAAGGGCGATCAACTGTTCTTGTATCGGGTTCATCGCGGGGCGCCCTCGCTCCAGGGCTCGGCGCTTTCGATCACGCCACCGCCAAGACAGATATCACCATCGTAGAACACCACGGACTGTCCGGGCGTGACTGCGCGCTGCGGCTGGTCGAACGTGGCCCGGTAGCCATCGGCGCTGCGTTCCAGGGTGCAGGTCTGGTCGGCCTGGCGATAGCGCACCTTGGCCGTCAGCTGACGCGGAGCACCGAGCTCGATCGGATTGACCCAGTAGATCTGCGAGGCGTTCAGGGCGCGGGAGAACAGCCAGGGGTGTTCGTTGCCCTGGCCGACCACCAGCACGTTGCGGGTCAAGTCCTTGTGCAACACGTACCAGGGCTCGTCGCCGGCATCCTTGAGACCGCCGATACCCAGGCCCTGGCGCTGGCCGATGGTGTGGTACATCAGGCCGTGGTGCTTGCCGATGACCTCGCCTTCGGTGGTTTCGATGTCGCCCGGCTGCGCCGGCAGGTACTGCTTGAGAAAATCGCTGAAGCGCCGCTCACCGATGAAGCAGATGCCGGTGGAGTCCTTCTTCTTGGCGGTGGCCAGCTCGTATTTCTCGGCGATGGCGCGCACCTGGGGCTTTTCCAGCTCGCCAACCGGGAACAGGGTCTTGGCGATCTGCTCGCCGCCAACGGCGTGCAGGAAATAGCTCTGATCCTTGTTCGGGTCCAGCCCCTTGAGCAGCTCGCTGCGCCCGTCGATGTCACGCCTGCGCACGTAGTGTCCGGTGGCGATGAGGTCGGCGCCGAGCATCAGGGCGTAGTCGAGGAACGCCTTGAACTTGATTTCGCGGTTGCACAGGATGTCCGGGTTCGGCGTGCGACCAGCCTTGTACTCGGCCAGGAAGTGCTCGAACACGTTGTCCCAGTACTCGGCCGCGAAGTTGGCGGTGTGCAGCTTGATGCCGATGCGGTCGCAAACGGCCTGGGCGTCGGCCAGGTCGTCCATGGCGGTGCAGTATTCGGTGCCGTCGTCCTCGTCCCAGTTCTTCATGAACAGGCCTTCGACCTGATAGCCCTGTTCGAGCAACAGCAGGGCCGATACGGAGGAGTCGACGCCGCCGGACATGCCGACGATTACGCGCTGAGTGGCTGGATCTTGCATGGTCGGGATCAATACAGGCTTCAAAGGGGCGAGATTCTAACAGGATGTGCCCGACGTTTCAGTTCGGCCGCTTGCGCGAGCGCCGCCCGTGCCTACATCGGTTCGTGGATGAGGCTCAAGGGAAAGCGGGCGCCCGCCAGGTAGTCGTCCAGGCAGCGCATCACCAGCTCGCTGCGCAGGTGATCGGACTCGGCCTGGAGCTCTTCATGAGTGAGCCAGCGGATGCCGCTGATATCGCTATCCAGCGCGCGCTCGGGGTGATGCGCGAGCAGATTGGCGGTGAAGCAGATGCGTTGATAGGTCACGCCGTTGCTCGGTGCGGTGTACAGGTAGATGCCGGTAACGCCGGTCAGCTCGACATCGCAGCCGGTCTCTTCCAGGGTTTCCCGTACCGCGGCCTGCAGCAGGCTTTCCCGGGGTTCCAAATGGCCGGCGGGCTGATTGAGCACCAGGCGGCCGCCCTTGAGTTCTTCAACGAACAGAAAACGTCCGTCGTGCTCGACGATCGTTGCAACGGTGACGTGCGCATGCCAGGTCATGAAACCTCCTCCAGCGGGTAGGAAATAAAAAACCCCGGCACAGGGCCGGGGTCCTTTTAACTCAGCGAATCACTCAGGCCAGAGAGGCCAGAGCGGCGTTGAGGGTCGCGCTTGGACGCATGACTTTTTCGGTCAGCTCCTTGTTCGGCGCGTAGTAACCACCGATTTCAGCCGGCTTGCCCTGTACCGCGCCCAGTTCGGCAACGATCTTGGCTTCGTTGTCGCTCAGGGTCTTGGCCAGCGGTGCGAACTGCGCCTGCAGTGCGGCGTCTTCATTCTGTGCCGCCAGAGCCTGAGCCCAGTACAGCGCCAGGTAGAAGTGGCTGCCACGGTTGTCGATACCGCCGACCTTGCGTGCTGGCGACTTGTCGGTGTCGAGGAACTGGCCGGTGGCCTGATCCAGGGTCTTGCTCAGTACCAGTGCCTTCGGATTGTCGTAGGTGTTGCCCAGGTGCTCCAGGGAAGCGGCCAGAGCCAGGAACTCACCCAGCGAATCCCAGCGCAGGAAGTTTTCCTCGACCAGTTGCTGGACGTGCTTCGGCGCAGAACCGCCAGCGCCGGTTTCGAACAGGCCGCCGCCATTCATCAGCGGCACGATCGAGAGCATCTTGGCGCTGGTGCCCAGCTCCATGATCGGGAACAGGTCGGTCAGGTAGTCGCGCAGTACGTTACCGGTCACCGAGATGGTGTCCTTGCCTTCGCGAATGCGTGCCAGGGAGAACTTGATGGCTTCGACCGGGGCGAGGATGCGGATGTCCAGGCCGCTGGTGTCATGACCCTTCAGGTACTGCTCGACCTTTTTGATCATTTCGGCGTCATGCGCGCGCGCCGGGTCCAGCCAGAACACCGCAGGGGTGTCGCTCAGGCGTGCACGGTTCACGGCCAGCTTGACCCAATCCTGAATCGGCTCGTCCTTGGTCTGGCACATGCGGAAGATGTCGCCTTCCTCGACCTTTTGCTCCATCAGCACCTTGCCATTGGCATCGCTGACGCGAACCACGCCGTTGGCCTGGATCTGGAAAGTCTTGTCGTGGGAGCCGTACTCTTCGGCTTTCTGAGCCATCAGGCCAACGTTCGGTACGCTGCCCATGGTCGTCGGGTTGAAGGCACCATTGGCCTTGCAGTCCTCGATGACCACTTGGTAGATGCCGGCGTAGCAACGATCCGGGATCACCGCTTTGGCGTCTTGCAGCTCGCCTGCGGTGTTCCACATACGGCCCGAGTCACGAATCATGGCTGGCATCGAGGCGTCGACGATCACGTCGCTCGGTACGTGCAGATTGGTGATGCCCTTGTCGGAGTTGACCATCGCCAGCGCCGGACGATCGGCATAAACGGCGGCGACGTCGGCTTCGATCTCGGCCTGCTTGTCAGCGGGCAACTTCTTGATGCTGGAGTACAGGTCGCCGATACCGTTGTTCAGGTTGAAGCCGGCTTCCTGCAGGGCCGCAGCGTGCTTCTCGAGGGCAGCCTTGTAGAACTCGGCAACGATCTGGCCGAAGATGATCGGGTCGGAGACCTTCATCATGGTGGCCTTCAGGTGGACCGAGAACAGCACGCCCTGTTTCTTGGCGTCTTCGATCTCTGCGGCGACGAAGCTGCGCAGTGCCTTCTTGCTCAGTACCGAGCAATCCAGGACTTCGTTGGCCAGGACCGAGGTTTTCTCTTTCAGCACGGTGGCGGTGCCATCGGTGCCGATCAGTTCGATCTTCACGCTGCCTTTGGCGTCGATCAGAGCGGCCTTTTCGCTGCCGTAGAAATCGCCGCTTTCCATGTGCGCCACGTGGGACTTGGAGTCAGCGCTCCAGGCGCCCATTTTGTGGGGGTGCTTGCGGGCGTAGTTCTTGACCGACAGCGGCGCGCGACGGTCGGAGTTGCCTTCGCGCAGTACCGGGTTCACGGCGCTGCCCTTGACCTTGTCGTAACGGCTGCGAATGTCGCGTGCTTCGTCGCTGTCGCCGGTGTCCGGGTAGTCAGGCAGGGCGTAACCCTGGCTCTGCAACTCCTTGATCGCGGCCTTCAGTTGCGGAACCGAGGCGCTGATGTTCGGCAGCTTGATGATGTTGGCTTCTGGCGTAGTGGCCAGTGCACCCAGCTCGGCCAGGTGATCACCCTGTTTCTGAGCATCGGTCAGAAACTCGGGGAAGAGGGCCAGAATACGGCCGGCCAACGAGATATCGCGGGTTTCGACGGCGATATCCGAAGAGGCGGTGAAGGCTTTGACGACAGGGAGCAGGGAGTAGGTCGCAAGCGCAGGGGCTTCGTCGGTGAGGGTGTAGATAATCTTAGAGCGTGTGGTCATATTTGATTTAACTCTCTTTTTGCTGAACTTGCACAAAGCACTGATCCGGGTGAGGTGGCTTCTGACCACGGCTCGGCATCAATGATGTGAATTCGAAGTTCCATCCCGATGATGTTGGGTGTCGCAATCGACCGACGGCGGTAGCGGATCGCCTCTGAAGGTCGGCGCGACGAGTGCTGGAAGCCGTACTCCAGGCAAATGCGCCTTTATGACTACTCAGTCAGCGCCCGAGTATATCAAACCAGAGGGCGATGGCAGTGACCAAGTTGCTGGGAGCGCGGATCGGATGGGCGTTTCGGGCCGCTGAAGTCGCCATGAAGGGGCCTCGTCGAGGTTCTCGACGAGCAAGCGCAGGCCATGGCGTTACTGTCTGGGCTCAGGCGCTTCGCGGCATCCCGCGGTCAATTGGACCAAGGTCGTAGCAGGCCGACGGCCGAAGATCCGATGAGGAGTGACCGATTTCATCGCTGAAACGCAAAAGCCGGTCCTGAGACCGGCTTTTGCGTGCAGCCAAGCAGCTTAGGAAATCAAACCTCGACGGTCTCCCCGCGCACTCTGCTGGTGGCGGTGGTAGCAACTTCAGAAGCTGCCTGAGCAGCGCTGATATTCACGGCGTGGAGACCCTTGGGGCCTTGAATAATATCGAAGCTCACGGCTTGTCCGGCTTTCAGGGTTTTGTACCCGTCCATCTGGATGGCCGAATAATGGGCGAACAGGTCCTCATCTCGGCCGTCGGCCAGGATGAACCCATAGCCCTTGGCGTTGTTGAACCACTTGACCTTACCACTTAGCATGCTGATATCCCTCTGCAAGGAACTCCATTGCTGGAGTATCATCCACATTAGATCCCGCGTCCGTAAGATAGCTCGTACGTGCGCAAGCCCTTTCACCCCGTAGGGGTATCCTTTGGTTGTAACACCCTTTTGCCGATAGTCAAGGCAACGCACGAAGCAACGATAAACGGGTCTTAGTTTTTGCTGCCCATCTCCATTCACCCACGAACCTTTTATCCAGCATGCATGCAAGTAGCCAGATTCGACTAACATTCAATCAGGATCGACCCGCACCGCATGAGGACGACTCTTCAGGCCTGGCCGTCGAGGAATCCAAGCCGGCATTGCAGGCGCCTCCGCTTTACAAGGTGATCTTGTTCAATGATGACTACACCCCCATGGATTTCGTGGTCGAGATACTCGAGACCTTCTTCAACCTCAATCGGGAGGTGGCGACCAGAATCATGTTGACCGTGCACACCGAAGGTCGCGCCGTTTGCGGTCTCTACACCCGCGATATCGCTGAGACCAAGGCCACCCAGGTCAATCAATACGCGCGGGAAAGCCAGCATCCATTACTCTGTGAAATCGAGAAGGACGGTTAACGCCGGCCGCTTGGGCATGAGGTGAAGCTATGTTAAATCGAGAGCTCGAAGTCACCCTCAACCTTGCCTTCAAGGAGGCACGTGCCAAGCGTCATGAATTCATGACGGTGGAGCACCTCCTGCTGGCTCTTCTGGACAACGAAGCCGCAGCCAGCGTGCTGCGCGCCTGTGGCGCCAGCCTGGACAAGCTGCGCAACGATCTGCAGGAATTCATCGACTCGACCACGCCGCTGATTCCACAGCATGACGAAGAGCGTGAAACCCAGCCAACACTGGGCTTCCAGCGCGTTCTGCAGCGTGCGGTGTTCCACGTGCAAAGCTCCGGCAAGCGTGAAGTGACCGGCGCCAACGTACTGGTCGCGATCTTCAGCGAGCAGGAAAGTCAGGCCGTGTTCCTGCTCAAGCAGCAGAGCGTGGCGCGTATCGACGTGGTCAATTTCATTGCCCACGGCATTTCCAAGGTGCCTGGCCAGGGAACATCCCCGGACGCCGAGCAGGAAATGCAGGACGAAGAGGGCGGTGAGTCCTCGTCTTCCAGCAATCCGCTGGATGCCTACGCCAGCAACCTGAACGAATTGGCGCGTCAGGGCCGTATCGATCCGCTGGTCGGCCGTGAGAACGAAGTCGAGCGTGTGGCGCAGATTCTCGCCCGCCGCCGCAAGAACAACCCACTGCTGGTTGGCGAGGCGGGCGTCGGCAAGACGGCCATCGCCGAAGGGCTGGCCAAGCGCATCGTCGACAATCAGGTGCCTGATCTGCTCGCCGACGCAGTGGTCTACTCCCTCGATCTGGGCGCACTGCTGGCGGGCACCAAGTACCGCGGCGATTTCGAGAAGCGCCTCAAGGCACTGCTCACCGAGCTGCGCAAACGCCCCCACGCGATCCTGTTCATCGACGAGATTCATACCATCATCGGCGCCGGTGCTGCGTCGGGTGGCGTCATGGACGCTTCCAACCTGCTCAAGCCGGCGCTGTCGTCGGGTGAGATCCGTTGCATCGGCTCCACGACCTTTCAGGAGTTCCGCGGCATCTTCGAGAAGGATCGTGCCCTGGCACGGCGCTTCCAGAAGGTCGACGTGGTCGAGCCTTCGGTGGAAGACACCATCGGCATCCTCAGGGGCCTCAAGGGGCGCTTCGAGCAGCACCATGACATCGAGTACAGCGATGAGGCGTTGCGTGCAGCTGCCGAGCTGGCTTCGCGCTACATCAACGATCGGCACATGCCCGACAAGGCGATCGACGTGATCGACGAGGCGGGCGCCTATCAGCGTCTGCAGCCGCAGGACAAGCGCCTCAAGCGCATCGACGTCCCGCAGGTCGAAGACATCGTCGCCAAGATCGCGCGGATTCCGCCAAAGCACGTCAGCAGCTCCGACAAGGAATTGCTGCGTAACCTGGAGCGCGACCTGAAACTGACCGTATTCGGTCAGGACGCTGCCATCGATTCGCTCGCCACTGCCATCAAGCTGTCGCGCGCAGGCCTCAAGGCGCCGGACAAGCCGGTCGGCTCGTTCCTGTTCGCCGGCCCGACTGGCGTCGGCAAGACCGAGGCGGCTCGTCAGCTGTCCAAGGCCCTGGGTGTCGAGCTGGTGCGTTTCGACATGTCCGAGTACATGGAGCGACACACCGTGTCTCGTCTGATCGGCGCCCCTCCTGGCTATGTCGGTTTCGACCAGGGAGGCCTGCTGACCGAGGCCATCACCAAGCAGCCGCATTGCGTGCTGCTGCTCGATGAAATCGAGAAGGCGCACCCGGAAGTCTTCAACCTGCTGCTGCAGGTGATGGACCACGGCACCCTGACCGACAACAACGGGCGCAAGGCGGATTTCCGCAACGTCATCCTGATCATGACCACCAACGCCGGTGCCGAAACGGCCTCGCGGGCGTCGATTGGTTTCACCTATCAGGATCACTCGTCCGATGCCATGGAAGTCATCAAGAAGAGCTTCACGCCGGAGTTCCGCAACCGCCTGGACACCATCATCCAGTTCGGCCGCCTCAGTCACGAAACGATCAAGAGCATCGTCGACAAGTTTCTCATCGAGCTGCAGGCGCAGCTCGAAGACAAGCGCGTCATGCTCGAGGTCAGCAACGCTGCGCGTGACTGGCTGGCGGAGCAGGGTTACGACGTGCAGATGGGCGCGCGGCCAATGGCTCGTCTCATCCAGGATCGGATCAAGCGTCCGCTGGCGGAGGAGATCCTCTTCGGCGAGCTGTCCGAGCATGGCGGTACCGTCCATGTGAATCTCGAGAACGGCGAACTGACGTTCGATTTCGAGACCACGGCGGAAATGGCCTGAGGCATGGCTGGCGGGCTCGTCGAGCCCGCCAAATCAGGCGGATTACGCTGCAAGAGCAACGAAAACGCCCGGCATATGCCGGGCGTTTTCATTACCGCACGAAGCAGGTGGGAGCGTGGCTCCTACCTGTTAGCGGGCGCGGTAGGTGATGCGACCCTTGCTCAGGTCGTAAGGGGTCAGCTCTACGCGGACCTTGTCACCAGTCAGAATGCGGATGTAATTCTTGCGCATCTTTCCGGAGATGTGCGCGGTAACGACGTGCCCATTTTCCAACTCCACACGAAACATGGTGTTGGGCAGGGTGTCGACGACAGTGCCTTCCATTTCGAAGCTGTCTTCTTTCGACATGCAGTAAAGCCCTCGGTATCCAATGAATGGCCCGGCGCAACTGGCCCCAGGCAAAAGCGGCGTGCATTGTGCCCGAAAAACGGGGTTGACGCCAAGGGTCTGTTCCTGTTTCGGCGACGCAGTCGTGCCGAGGTGCGCAAAGCCGTCAGGTAAGGGCTACCCAATGCTGATTGACGAACAGCTCGATGGGTCGATATTGCGTCTTGTAGTTCATCTTTCGGCAGTTCTTGATCCAGTAGCCCAGATAGACCGCCTGGAGCCCCATTCGCAGCGCCTCACCGATCTGCCAGAGGATCGCGAAGCGCCCCAGGCTGCGGCGCTCCTCGTCGGGGTCGTAGAAGGTGTAGACCGCCGACAATCCATTAGGCAACACGTCGGTGACGGCGATGGCCAGCAGGCGGCCATCTTCGCGAAACTCGTAGAAGCACGAGAACGGCAGGTCGCGGACCAGGAAGGTGGAGAACTGCTCGCGACTCGGTGGGTACATGTCGCCGTCGGCATGGCGCTGCTCGATGTAGCGAACGTACAGCGCGTAGTACTCCTCGCTGAATACCGGGCGCACCGCACGTACCTGAATCGACTCGTTGCGCTTGAGGATCTTGCGCTGCTGTCGATTGGGCACGAAGCGGGCAGCCGGAATCCGCGCGGGCACGCACGCCGTGCAGCGCTGACAGTGCGGGCGGTAGAGATGATCGCCGCTACGCCGAAAGCCGAGCTCGGAAAGCTCGGCATACATATGCGCATCCATGGGCTGACTGGGATCGAGGAACAGGGTGGTGGCCTGTTCCTCGGCCAGGTAGCTGCAAGGGTGCGGCTGGGTGGCGTAGAACTTCAGGCGAGCCAGCTCAGTCATGATCGACTCCCTAGGTTAGCCTGGAATGAGTGTATGCCAGGTCGCCGGCCTCCACCAGAACAGGCCTGTCACCCGTCGGTTGGTTGTAGCGGCGCCAGCCAGTGGGCGGTGCTGGGCTGATCGAGATAGCGCTGCAGATAGTCAGCGAATTGCGCGCGGCTTATCGCCCGGGCACCCAGGCTGTGCAGGTGCTGGGTCGGCATCTGGCAGTCGATCAGTTCGAAACCCCAGCGCCTGAGGTGCTCGACCAGGGTCACGAAACCGACCTTGGAGGCATTGTCGGCGCGGCTGAACATCGACTCGCCGAAGAACAGCTTGCCCATGGCCAGGCCGTAGAGCCCGCCGACCAGTCGCTCGTCTTGCCAGACCTCCACGCTGTGAGCCACGCCACGCCCGTGCAGCTCGATGTAGGCCTGTTGCATGGGCGTGGTGATCCAGGTGCCGTCCGCATAGTCGCGTGGCGCGGCACACGCCTGGATGACATCCGGGAAGGCCTTGTCGAAGCTGACCCGGTAATGCCCCTGGCGGATGACCTTGCGCAGGCTGCGCGATACATGCACTTCGTTGGGAAACAGCACGGTGCGAGGGTCTGGCGACCACCACAGCAGCGGCTGCCCGTCCTGGTACCAGGGGAAGCAGCCGTGTCGATAGGCGGCGATTAGCCGGTCAGCGCGCAGGTCGCCGCCAGCGGCCAATAGGCCGTTGGGCTCGCGCAGGGCCTTGTCGAGGGGCGGAAAGGTCAGAGAGTCGCGTTGCAACCAGGTGAGCATTGGCGAAACCGCGGCAGGGGAGGGCGGGTTTTACACCGCCCAGGTTGATCAGTTGTCGTCGAGGAATTTTTCGACGTCGAGGGCAGCCATGCAGCCAGCGCCGGCCGAGGTGATGGCCTGGCGATACACGTGGTCGGCCACGTCACCGGCAGCGAAAACACCCTCAATGCTGGTGGCGGTGGCGTTGCCTTCGTTGCCGCCCTTGATCAGCAGGTAGCCATCGCGCATCTCCAGCTGGCCCTGGAACAGGTCGGTGTTCGGTTTGTGACCAATGGCGATGAATACACCGGCCAGCGGCAGATCGCTGGTGCTGCCGTCCAGGGTGTTGCGCAGGCGGGCGCCGGTTACGCCAGTGGCGTCGCCGAGGACTTCTTCCAGGGTGTGGTTCCAGTGCAGGCGCATGTTGCCGTTGGCCACTTTGTCGAACAGCTTGTCCTGGAGGATCTTCTCCGAACGCAGCTTGTCGCGGCGGTGCACCAGGTGCACTTCCTTGGCGATGTTGGAGAGGTAGAGCGCCTCTTCGACAGCCGTGTTGCCACCACCGATCACCGCGACCACCTGATTGCGATAGAAGAAGCCATCACAGGTCGCGCAGGCGGAAACGCCCTTGCCGGCGAATGCCTCCTCGGACGGCAGGCCCAGGTATTGAGCCGATGCGCCGGTGGCGATGATCAGCGCGTCGCAGGTGTAGGTGCCACTGTCGCCCTTGAGGGTGAACGGACGGCTCTGCAACTCGGCGGTGTGGATGTGGTCGTAGATGATCTCGGTTTCGAAGCGCTCGGCGTGTTTCTGCATGCGTTCCATCAAGCCCGGGCCTGTCAGGCCTTCGACGTCACCCGGCCAGTTGTCCACTTCGGTCGTGGTGGTGAGCTGGCCGCCAGGTTGAATGCCGGTGATCACGACAGGCTTCAGATTGGCACGAGCAGCGTACACGGCAGCACTGTAGCCGGCGGGTCCGGAGCCCAGGATAATCAGGCGGGAATGCTTGACTTCGCTCATAAAAACACCTCATAAGCCTTTGTCACAAAAGAGAATGCGTGCTCAAATTGAGCCGCACGGACGAATAGTGGCCGCTATGCTACACCGAAGCACGAAGCTAGCGGGAGCGGGGTGGGGCGATCAGCCCCCCATCAGCGGTGCGGCATGCCGTACAATGGCGACGTTTCGTCCTCTACCGATCATGCGGCGCGCTACTGGCGCAGGAACAAATGCGTTTTGAAGAATTCTAGCTCTACAGCACCGGCGCCGGCCTGGCGTCAGCAACTGCCGTACCGCCTCAAGGAGGGTGCGCTGATCGCCCTTGGGGCCTTGTGCCTCTATGTGTGGATGGCGCTGCTCACCTACGATCCGGCCGACCCGGGCTGGACCCATACCAGCAACGTCGAGCAGGTGCACAACGCCGCTGGTCGTGCCGGCGCCTGGTTCGCCGATGTGCTGTTCATGGCCCTCGGCTATTTCGCCTATCTCTTCCCGTTATTGCTCGGCATAAAGGCGCTGCAGGTCTTCCGTGCCCGTCACGAACCCTGGCACTGGAGCGGCTGGCTGTTCTCCTGGCGCCTGATCGGCCTGGTGTTCCTGGTGTTGTCGGGCGCAGCACTGGCCTATATCCACTTCCAGAGCAGCGCGGGCATGCCGGCATCGGCAGGCGGTGCGCTTGGTGAAAGCCTCGGCCAACTGACCGTCGCGGCCTTGAACGTGCAGGGCAGTACGCTGCTGTTCATCGCTCTGTTCCTGTTCGGCCTGACCGTGTTCACCGACCTTTCCTGGTTCAAGGTCATGGACCTTACCGGCAAGATCACCCTGGATCTGCTGGAGCTGGTGCAGAGCGTGGTCAACCGCTGGTGGAGCTCGCGCCAGGACCGCAAGCAACTGGTTGCGCAACTGCGTGAAGTGGACGAGCGCGTTCACGACGTGGCGGCCCCGGTGGTGCGTGATCGTCGCGAGCAGGCCAAGGTCAAGGAACGCCTGATCGAGCGTGAAGAGTCGCTCAACAAGCACATGAGTGAACGGGAAAGCCGTCCCGCTCCGGTGATTACCGCTCCGGCCGCGCCCAAGGCGCCCGAGCCGAGCAAACGGGTGCAGAAGGAGAAGCAGGCGCCGCTGTTCGTCGACAGCGCCGTGGAAGGCACGCTGCCGCCAATCTCGCTGCTCGACCCTGCAGAAGCCAAGAAGATCGAGTACTCGCCCGAATCCCTGGCGGGTGTCGGGCACTTGCTGGAGATCAAGCTCAAGGAATTCGGTGTCGAGGTGTCGGTCGATTCGATCCATCCCGGCCCGGTGATCACCCGCTACGAAATCCAACCCGCCGCTGGCGTCAAGGTCAGCCGAATCGCCAACCTGGCCAAGGACCTGGCGCGCTCGCTGGCGGTGACCAGCGTGCGTGTGGTCGAAGTGATTCCCGGCAAGACCACCGTGGGTATCGAAATCCCCAACGAGAACCGGCAGATCGTGCGTTTCTCCGAGGTGCTGTCGACCCCCGAATACGACGACGCCAAATCGCCGGTCACCCTGGCTCTGGGTCACGATATCGGCGGCAAGCCGGTGATCACCGACCTGGCGAAAATGCCCCACCTGCTGGTCGCCGGTACCACCGGTTCCGGTAAGTCGGTGGGCGTCAACGCGATGATTCTGTCGATCCTGTTCAAATCGGGGCCGGAAGACGCCAAGATGATCATGATCGACCCGAAAATGCTCGAGTTGTCGATCTACGAAGGCATTCCCCATCTGCTCTGCCCGGTCGTCACCGACATGAAGGAAGCGGCCAACGCGCTGCGCTGGAGCGTTGCCGAGATGGAGCGCCGCTATAAACTGATGTCGAAGATGGGCGTGCGTAACCTGGCAGGCTTCAACCGCAAGGTGAAGGATGCCATCGAAGCGGGTGAGCCGCTGTCCGATCCCCTGTATCGCCGCGAAAGCATGGAAGACGAAGCGCCGCTGCTGAAAACGCTGCCGACCATCGTCGTCGTCGTGGACGAATTCGCCGACATGATGATGATCGTCGGCAAGAAGGTCGAAGAGCTGATCGCACGTATCGCCCAGAAGGCACGGGCGGCGGGCATCCACCTGATTCTCGCTACCCAGCGACCGTCGGTGGACGTGATCACCGGTCTGATCAAGGCCAACATTCCCACCCGTATGGCCTTCCAGGTATCGAGCAAGATCGACTCGCGCACCATCATCGACCAGGGCGGTGCCGAACAGCTGCTCGGCCACGGTGACATGCTCTACATGCCGCCAGGTACCAGCCTGCCGATTCGCGTGCACGGCGCCTTCGTCTCCGACGACGAGGTGCACCGTGTGGTCGAAGCCTGGAAGCTGCGTGGCGCACCGGACTACAACGAAGACATTCTGGCCGGCTCCGAAGAGGGCGGTGGTGGCTTCGACGGTGGTGGCGGTGGCTCCGACGGTGGCGACGACACCGAGTCGGATCCACTGTACGACGAAGCGGTCAATTTCGTGCTGGAAAGCCGCCGCGCGTCCATCTCCTCGGTGCAGCGCAAGCTGAAAATCGGCTACAACCGCGCCGCCCGCATGATCGAAGCCATGGAAATGGCCGGCGTGGTAACGCCGATGAATACCAACGGTTCGCGCGAGGTCATTGCACCCGGGCAGAACCGCGACTAACACCCTGACAGAGGATTCACATGCGCCTGATTCGCCTGATGTTGCTCGCCGTGCTGAGTACCGCGAGCCTGTTCGCCCATGCTGACGATGAAGCCGCTTTACAGCGCCTGACCCAGTTGCTCAACCAGGCGCAGACCATTACCGCGCGCTTCTCCCAGCTGTCCCTCGACGGCAGCGGCACCCAGCTGCAGGAAACTTCCGGCGAGCTGGCCCTCAAGCGACCGGGGCTGTTCCGCTGGCACACCGACGAGCCGATGGAGCAATTGCTGGTTTCCGACGGCAAGCAGGTGTGGCTGTACGACCCGGATCTCGAGCAGGTGACCATCCAGTCCCTCGACCAGCGCCTGACCCACACACCGGCGCTGTTGCTCTCCGGTGATGTGTCGCAGATCCGCGAGAACTTCGAGATCACCTTCAAGGAAGGCGGCAGCGTGGTGGACTTCATCCTCAAGCCGAAGTCCAAGGACACCTTGTTCGACAGCCTGCGCCTGTCGTTCCGCAACGGTGTGCTGAACGACATGCAATTGATCGACAGCATTGGCCAGCGCACCAACATTCTGTTCATGAGCGTGAAGATGAACGAGCCTCTGGATGACAAGCAGTTCAGCTTCGAAATCCCCGAGGGCGCGGACGTCATTCAAGAGTAGGTAGTCGTGGATCTGTTTCGCAGTGCGCCCGTCGCCCAGCCACTGGCCGCCCGTCTGAGGGCGACCACGCTGGACGAATACGTTGGTCAGGAGCATCTGCTGGCCCGCGGCAAGCCGCTGCGCGAAGCGCTGGAGCAGGGCGCCTTGCACTCGATGATCTTCTGGGGCCCACCCGGCGTCGGCAAGACTACCCTGGCACGCTTGCTGGCACAGGTCACCGATGCGCATTTCGAGACCATTTCCGCGGTGCTGTCCGGGGTCAAGGAGATTCGTCAGGCCGTCGAGGTCGCCCAGCAGCACGCCGCCCAGTATGGCCGCCGCACCATTCTGTTCGTCGACGAAGTGCATCGTTTCAACAAGTCGCAGCAGGATGCCTTCCTGCCTTACGTGGAAGACGGCACGCTGATCTTCATCGGCGCGACCACGGAAAACCCTTCGTTCGAACTCAACAACGCCTTGCTGTCCCGCGCGCGCGTCTACGTTCTCAAGAGTCTGGATGACGCGGCGCTGCGCAAGCTGGTCGACCGAGCGCTGAGCGAGGCCAAAGGGCTGGGCGAGCGACAACTGAAGCTGCCGGACGACAGCTTCGACATTCTCAAGAGCGCAGCGGACGGTGACGGCCGACGCTTCCTCAACTTTCTCGAGAACGCTGCCGACCTGGCCGATGACGGCGGTGAGATCAGCACCGAATTGCTGCTCGACCTGCTTGGCGATACACGGCGGCGGTTCGACAAGGGCGGCGAAGCCTTTTACGACCAGATTTCCGCGCTGCACAAGTCGGTGCGCGGCTCCAGCCCGGACGGGGCCCTGTACTGGTTCGCACGCATGCTCGATGGCGGTTGTGATCCGCTGTACATCGCCCGGCGCGTGGTGCGCATGGCCAGCGAGGACATCGGCAATGCCGACCCCCGCGCGCTGACCCTGTGCCTGAATGCCTGGGACGTTCAGGAGCGCCTCGGCAGCCCCGAAGGCGAGCTGGCCGTGGCCCAGGCCATCGTCTACCTGGCCTGTGCGCCGAAGAGCAACGCCGTGTACAGCGCCTTCAAGGCCGCCATGCGCGATGTCGCGGAAAACGGCTCGCGCGAAGTGCCGCTGCACTTGCGCAATGCGCCGACCAAACTGATGAAGCAGCTCGGCTATGGCGACGAATACCGCTACGCCCATGACGAGCCCGAAGCCTACGCGGCTGGCGAAGACTACTTTCCCGAAGACATCGAACCGCGCCGCTATTATCAGCCGGTGCCACGCGGCCTGGAGCTGAAGATTCGCGACAAGCTCGCCCATCTGGCCGATCAGGACGCCAACAGCCCGCGGCAGCGCAGAAAGCCATGATGGTGACCATTTTCGCCGTCGCCGTTGGCGGCGCCCTCGGCACCCTGGCGCGTTTTGCCGCGGGTAACTGGGTCAATGCCCACTGGCCGCAGCATTTCTATGCGGCAACCTTGCTGGTGAACCTCGTCGGCTGCCTGCTGATCGGGGTACTCTACGGTCTGTTCATGCTGCGCCCCGAGGTGCCACTGCCGATCCGCGCAGGGTTGATCGTCGGCGTGCTGGGCGGCTTCACGACATTTTCTTCATTTTCCCTGGACACCCTGCGTCTGCTGGAAAGCAGCCAGGCGCCATTGGCCCTTGGCTATGTGGCGGTAAGTGTACTGGGCGGCCTGCTCGCTACCTGGGCAGGCCTTTCGCTAACCAAACTCTGATCGACGAGAACCTGAAATGCTCGATTCCAAACTGGTGCGCAGCCAACTGCACGAAATTGCCCAGCGCCTGGCCACCCGTGGCTATGAACTGGACGTGACCCGCGTTGAAGCCCTCGAGGCTCAGCGCAAGTCCGTTCAGACCCGTACCGAGCAATTGCAGGCAGAGCGCAACAGTCGATCCAAGTCCATCGGCCAGGCCAAGCAACGCGGTGAAGACATCGCGCCGTTGCTGGCCGAGGTCGACCGCATGGGCAGCGATCTGGAAGAGGGCAAGCGCGAGCTGGACGCCATCCAGGTCGAGCTGGACAACCTGCTGCTGAGCATTCCCAACCTGCCGGACGATTCGGTGCCGGTCGGTGCCGACGAAGACGACAACGTCGAAGTACGCCGCTGGGGCACGCCGAAGGCCTTCGACTTCACCGTGCAGGATCACGTCAGCCTTGGCGAGCAGCACGGCTGGCTGGATTTCGAAACCGCCGCCAAGCTGTCCGGTGCGCGCTTTGCCTTGCTGCGTGGCCCTATCGCCCGCCTGCACCGCGCCCTGGCGCAGTTCATGATCAACCTGCACACCGCCGAACACGGTTACGAAGAAGCCTATACCCCTTATCTGGTGCAGGCCCCGGCGCTGCAGGGCACGGGTCAACTGCCGAAGTTCGAGGAAGACCTGTTCAAGATCAGCCGCGAAGGCGAGGCCGACTTCTACCTGATTCCGACCGCCGAAGTGTCGCTGACCAATATCGTGGCCGGCGAGATCGTCGATGCCAAGCAACTGCCGCTGAAGTTCGTCGCGCACACGCCGTGCTTCCGCAGCGAGGCCGGTGCATCGGGCCGTGATACCCGCGGCATGATCCGCCAGCACCAGTTCGACAAGGTCGAAATGGTCCACGTGGTCGAGCCGGGCAAGTCCTTCGAGGCGCTCGAGGAACTGACCGGCCATGCCGAAAAGGTTCTGCAACTGCTCGAACTGCCGTACCGCGTCCTTGCCCTGTGCACCGGCGACATGGGCTTCAGCGCAACCAAGACCTACGACCTGGAGGTCTGGGTGCCGAGCCAGGACAAGTACCGCGAGATTTCGTCCTGCTCCAACTGTGGCGACTTCCAGGCCCGCCGCATGCAGGCGCGCTATCGCAACCCGGAAACCGGCAAGCCGGAACTGCTGCACACCCTCAACGGCTCCGGCCTGGCGGTGGGCCGTACCCTGGTGGCGGTACTGGAGAACTACCAGCAGGCCGACGGCAGCATTCGTGTTCCCGAGGTGCTCAAGCCCTACATGGGTGGTATCGAAGTGATCGGCTGATCCATGCGTAACGGCGGCACTTCAAGGTGCCGCTTGGCATAGCATTTCAGGCCCCGAGCTGAGTCTCGGGGTCGCCATTTTCAACACGTCGCTTGCGAGCGACCGCAATGGGCATCGTCATGGACTTTCTTCCCCTGTTCCACAAACTGCAGGATCGCCGCGTGCTGGTGATCGGCGGCGGCGAGATCGCCCTGCGCAAGGCGCGCCTGCTGGCCGATGCCGGGGCCTGCCTGCGCGTCGTCTCGCCCGAGGTGGGCAGTGAGCTGCGCGAACTGGTGGAGCAGGGCACGGGCGAGTTGCGCCTGCGCAACTACCAGCCCGACGATCTGAGCGGCGTATCGCTGGTGATTGCCGCGACCGATGACGAAGCCCTGAATGCCCAGGTATCCCAACAGGCTCAGGCCATCGGCCTGCCGGTCAACGTGGTGGATGCACCTGCGCAGTGCAGCGTGATCTTTCCTGCCATCGTCGACCGCTCGCCATTGATCGTTGCGGTCAGCAGCGGCGGTGATGCGCCAGTGCTGGCCCGGCTGATTCGCGCCAAGATCGAAACCTGGATTCCGGCTACCTACGGTCAGTTGGCCGGTCTGGCGAAAGTCTTCCGGGCACAGGTCAAGAGCCTGTTTCCCGACGTGCAGCAGCGCCGGGTGTTCTGGGAAGACGTATTTCAGGGGCCGATCGCGGAAAGCGTGTTCGCCGGCAAGCTAGGCGAAGCCCGCCGCCTGCTGGAGGACAAGGTCAGTGGTGCTGCGCCTCGGGCGCTGGGTGAGGTGTATCTGGTCGGTGCAGGCCCGGGCGATCCCGATCTGCTGACCTTCCGCGCCCTGCGCCTGATGCAGCAAGCCGATGTGGTGCTCTACGATCGCCTGGTCGCTCCTGCGATCATCGAACTGTGCCGCCGCGATGCCGAACGCATCTATGTTGGCAAGCGTCGCGCCGATCACGCCGTTCCCCAGGAACAGATCAACCAGCGCCTGATCGACCTGGCCAAGGCCGGCAAGCGCGTGCTGCGCCTCAAGGGCGGAGATCCGTTCATCTTCGGCCGGGGTGGCGAAGAGATCGAGCAACTGGCCGCCCATGGCATTCCCTTCCAGGTGGTACCGGGGATCACCGCGGCCAGCGGCTGCTCCGCGTATGCGGGCATTCCGCTGACCCATCGCGATCACGCGCAATCGGTGCGATTCGTCACCGGCCACCTCAAGGACGGCAGCGCCGACCTGCCCTGGTCGGAGCTGATCGCGCCCAGTCAGACCCTGGTGTTCTACATGGGCCTGGTCGGCCTGCCGACCATCTGCCAGCAACTGGTCGCCCACGGCCGTGCCGCGAGCACACCGGCAGCGCTGGTGCAGCAGGGCACCACGGAAAATCAGCGGGTATTTACCGGCACCCTGGCCAATCTGCCCGACCTGGTCGCACGCCACGAGGTGCACGCGCCCACGCTGGTGATCGTCGGCGAAGTGGTGCAGTTGCGGGAAAAACTGGCCTGGTTCGAGGGCGCCCAGAACACGGCTCGATAGCGTCGTGTGCCGCTTACCGGTAGCCTGTGGTTGAGCGTGGCTGTACTCCGGACAACCTTTCCCGGGTAGCGCCACGCTCAACGCCGGGCGAAGAGAGCGAGCCACCCTGGAGTGATGGTTTCCGGGGTTCGCTGCGCTCCATGCACGCCACAGGCAAAGGGATCAATGCTTGCGGTTAACCAACTGCGCCGCCTTGATCACGTCGCTGCCGATCTCGGCTTCGAACTGCTGCCATACCGGTCGCATGGCTTCGCGCCAGGCTTCACGCTGTTCCGGCGTGAGGGTGATGATCTGGCTCTTGCCGGAGGCCTCGATGCGACGGCGATCGGCCAGGTTGGCCTCTTCGGCCTGGCGATTCACCGCGTAGGTAACCTCGTCGATGATGGCCTCGAGCTCGGTGCGAATCTGGTGGGGAATGCCGTACCAGAAGCGCGCATTGCTGATCAGCATGTAGTCGAGCACACCGTGATTGGTCTCGGTGATGAACGGCTGAACTTCGTGCAGGCGCTGGCTGTAGAGGTTCGACCAGGGGTTCTCGGCACCCTGTACCTGACCGCTCTGCAGCGCCTTGTAGACCTCGGCGAACGGCAGCTTCGCCGATTTGGCGCCCAACTGGGCGAACTGCGCGTCGAGTACATTGGAGTTCTGGATGCGGAAGGTCAGGCCCGAGGCATCGGTCGGCAGGCGCAGGGCCTTGGTTGCCGACATCTGCTTCATGCCGTTGTGCCAATAGGCCAGACCCACGATGTTCTGATCTTCCATCGAGCGCAGTAGCTGGCGGCCCTTGGCGCGCTTCTGAAAGCGGTTGACCGCTTCCAGGTCGTCGAACATGAACGGCAGGTCGAACACCTGAAGCTGTTTGGTGTACTTGTCGAACTTGGCCAGCGACGGGGCCAGCATCTGCACTTCGTTGTTGCGCAGCGCTTCCAGCTCGTTGGCGTCGCCATACAGGGACGAGTTGGGGTAGACCTCGACCTTGACCTTGCCTTCCAGACGCTGGTCGACCAGGCGCTGAAACATCAACGCTCCCTGGCCTTTTGGCGTGTCGTCAGCCACCACATGGGAGAGCTTGATCACCAATGTGGCTTCTTGGGCATGGGCAGTGTAGGAGGTGAGCGTCAGGGCGCAGGCGGCCGCAACGGCGATCTTTTTGAACATGCGGGTGACCTTATTCTTATCGACTATTTTCAGGTCGGACGCCGGTTGGCGTGAGCGTCCGTGCTAGAACCGGGAACGGTTGTTCGCGGAGTCTACTGCAAACGCAGCGTCCTATTTGTGACATCCGTCCGAGGAGCGGAAGGAAGACGGGCAGATTGCCGTCAAACGTCTGCTTTTACCGGTATAGCCGCATTCTTGGCTGCGATCCACTGGGACATGTACTGGGTGCTCTTGTGCTGATGGTGACGCAGCATGGCCCCCACGAAATTGCTCTGACGATGTTGCTCTCGGGTCGCGAACAGCCGATTCAGGCGGGTCACCAGCGCTTCGCCGAGCAGCGGGCGATCGAAGCGCGCGTCGAGCAGGGCATATCCCTGCCGCTGCGCGTCGAGCCAGCGCGTTTCGTCCGCGTACAGCTGCACCGCCGCATCGGCGAATGAGTTGGCGTCGGTCACGATGCTACCGGGCCACGGCAGCTCGCCATGCATGCCTTCGCTACCGATTGGCGTGGTCACGCTGGGCGTGCCGCAGGCCATGGCATCGGCCAGTTTGCCCTTGATCCCGGCGCCGAAGCGCAGGGGAGCCAGACAGATCCTCGCCTGAGCCATCACCTGGTGAGCATCGTCGGCCCAGCCGAGTACATGAAAGCCCTGTTTGGGGTTGTGCAGTGCCGTGGCCTTCGGCGGCGGGTAGGCGCCGTACACGTGCAGCTGCGCCTGGGGCAGGCGCGCGCGGATCGATGGCCACAGACCATGCTTGAGCCACAGCACGGCATCCCAGTTTGGCGCGTGGCGGAAGTTGCCGATGCTCAGAAAGTGCTGCCGCTCGGCAAATGGCAGCTTCTCGAGCGCAGGCGGAATCAGCATCAACGCACAATCGTGCAGCAGGGCTGCCGGCACCTTGAACTGTTCCTGCAACAGGCTCATCTCGAATTCGGAAATCATCAGCGTCAGGTCGCAACGGTAGATCGACGCGATTTCCCGCTGCGCCATGTCGCCGTCCGCCATGGCCGCGTACAACTGCCGTGCAGTGGCGTGCACCGGGCCGACCTGCTGCCGCTCGGCTTCGTTCGAACAGGCCAGCTGGCTGGCCTTGAGCAAGCCGTGACGGGCATCGCGCAGGCAGTGCAGGTCGCTGGTGTCGAGGACCCGCAGGGCCTGCGGCCAGGCGCGCTCGACACGCCAGGCGAATTGCTCTTCGGTGAAGAAACGGTCGAACAGCACCAGATCCGGCTGCAGTTTGGCGACGATGGTATCGAAGCTGTCGCAGTTCAGGGCAACGGCCACTTCGGCGATCTGCAACTCGCTCAGGTCTGCGCGGTGCGAAGACAGCGCCGCAGCACTGGCGAAGGTGACCTGCCAGCCCTGGCCGCGAAACACGCCGAGCAGTTCGAGCATGCGGCTGCCCGCTGCGGACGAACGGGGTTCCGGCCAGACGTAGCCAATGACCAATACCTTGCGCATACCGGGCTCAGCGTTTGCCGCGGATGCTGCGCCACAGGGTGAACAGCACCAGCGCGAACAGCGCGGCGATGCTTGCCAGGGTCCAGACGGTGAAGGGCAGGCCGAGAATCTTGTAATCGTTCTGCCCGCAGATGCCACCGCTCATGAACACGCCCGGCCAGTATTCGTGCAGAGGCAGGGTCTGGTAATAGAAGGGGAAGGGCGAGCAGCTGAAGCTCTCCATGACGCCCAGCTCGATGAGCGTGACGTGGGCGTTGTCGATCAGCGCCATGCCGCTGGCGGCGAGCAGCAGGGGCCACAGCAGCACCGCCAGCCAGGTCTGCCGGGCCGCTGCGGCGGCGCTGAGCAGCAGGGCGATGACGGTGGTCAGGGCCAGCCACAGACGGATCTGCACGCACAGCGTGCAAGGCTCCCAGCCAAAGACGTGTTGCGCGATCAGCGCGCCGGCGAGCATGGCGGCGCTGGCCAGAGCGATCACGAGCAGTAGCGGGGCGGGCGTGGTAGAGCGGGACATGAACTTCTCCAACGAGACGGGACGGCCGGGCCACGGCGACAAGCTGCCGTTTGTACCGGAAGGTGGCGTGCGCGGCAATCGAGGATTCCGATGAAAACCATCATTTTTTGCGGGCATGGATGGGGGGCAGCTTAAGGCCATGCCTGACCACTATTTGTGGGAGCGCGCGGGGACGCCTAGTCCATGCGCGCGAAATCACGGGCATGGCCCGTTCCCACAACAACAGTGCACGCGCTTTAAAGCATCCAAAAAAATCCCCACGCAGAGGGGCATCTGCGTGGGGCTGCAAGGGCCGACGACGCGGCCGGGAGGGAAATGAGTCTTCAGGACGCCGGCTGCCAACCTCCACCCAGCGCCTTGTAGATGGCGACGATGCCCTGGTACAGCTCGACCTCGGCCTGAGCCTGGCTGTCTTCGGCAGCCAGCCGCTCGCGTTCGGCGTCGAGCAGCACCAGGAAGTCGGCCGTACCTTCGCGGTACTGCAAACCGGCCTGGGCTGCCGCGGCACGGCTGGCCTCCGACTGACGCACCAATGCGAGCAGGCGTTCCTGGCGTTTGCCGTAATCGCTGAAGGCGTTCTCGGACTCTTCCAGGGCGAGCAACACCTGCTGCTCGTAACCGGCCAGTGCCCCATCGGCATCGGCTTCGGCACCGCGCAAACGAGCGCGAACGCTGCCCAGATCGAAGGCGGCCCAGCTGATCGTCGGGGCCACGCTCCAGGCGCGCGCCGCCGATGAGCCCAACTGCGAGCCACGGCCTGCGGTGAAACCCAGGAAGCCGGACAGGCTGACCCGTGGGAACAGATCGGCCGTGGCCACGCCAACCTGGGCGGTCGCTGCGGCCAGCTCGCGCTCGGCAGCACGAATGTCCGGGCGGCGACGCAGCAACTCGCCAGGGTCGCCAATCGGCAGCGCCTTGGATATGGCGGGTAGAGGCCGCGGCGCCAGGTCGACGCTGAGCTGATCAGGCCGCTGGCCGAGCAGGGTGGCGATGCGGTTGCGAGCCCGCACCTGCTCGGCCTGCAGGCGCGGTACCGTGGCCTCGGTGGCAGCCAGGCGAGCGTCGGAACGCAGCACGTCCAGTTCGCTGCCCATACCCACTTCACGACGTCGCTCGATGATGTCCCGCGACGAGCGCTGGTTGTCCAGGTCGTCACGGGCGATACGTTCACGCAGTTGCGCGCCACGCAGCGTGCCGTAGGCATCCACCAGCTCGGCGATCAGGCTGACCTGCAGTTGCTGATAGTCGGCCTGGGCGACATCGATCTGCGCCTCGCTGGCTTCCAGCTGTCGCTGAATTCGGCCGAACAGATCGAGTTCCCAGGCCATGTCCAGGCCCAGGTCATAGCGCTCGGCATTGACGCGTTCCTCGGTCACCCCAGGTTGCTGGGCCTTGCCGATTTCGCTGCTGGCTCGGCTGGTCACGGTAGGCAGCCGGTCATTGGCGACATCGTCACGGATGGACCGGGCGGCGCGCAGTCGGGCATAAGCCACGCGCAGTTCGCGGTTGTCCTGCTGCGACTGCTGCACCAGTTGGCTCAGGGTCGGATCTTCGAACTGCTGCCACCATTGGGTTTCGAAACGGCTGGTGTCATAGCCGCCACCGGCGCTCTGCGCCGAGGTCACGGCGGCGCTGTCCGGTGCCCGATAATCCGGGCCGACCGCACAGGCACTCAGGGCAAGCGTCAGGGCGCTGAGCAGCAGGCTGCGCGGCACCTTATCGATCAGCGATTTCATGCCTGCACCTCCTGCAGACGGGCTGCCTTGCGGGCTTCGCGTTTTTCCACGAACGCCCGGATCAGCACGTAGAACACCGGCGTCAGCAGCAGGCCGAAGAAGGTCACCCCGAGCATGCCGCTGAACACCGCAACACCCATGGCATGACGCATTTCCGCACCCGCGCCGCTCGACAGCACCAGCGGCACCACGCCCATGATGAAGGCGAAGCTGGTCATCAGGATTGGACGCAAACGCAGACGGCAGGCTTCCAGAACCGCGGCGACGCGATCGAGGCCATGCTCCTGTTGCTCCTTGGCGAACTCGACGATGAGGATGGCGTTCTTGCACGCCAATCCCACCAGTACGATCAATCCGATTTGAGTGAAGATGTTGTTGTCACCGCCCGCCAGAATCACCCCGGTGATGGCCGACAGCAGCGTCATCGGCACGATCAGGATCACCGCCAGCGGCAGGCTCCAGCTTTCGTACTGAGCGGCCAGCACCAGGAAGGCCAGCAAGACGCAGAGCGGGAACACGAACAGCGCGGTGTTGCCAGCGAGGATCTGCTGATAGGTCAGCTCGGTCCACTCGAAGCTCATGCCGTTGGGCAGTTCTTCCTTCAACAGCTTGGCCATCGCCGCTTCGGCCTGGCCGGAGCTGTAGCCGGGCGCTGCCGCACCGTTGATTTCCGCGGTGATGAAGCCGTTGTAGTGCATGACCCGATCAGGGCCGGCACTGTCGCTGACCTTCACGAAAGTCGACAGCGGGATCATCTCGCCACGGTTGTTGCGCACCTTCAACTGACCGATCTGATCGGCCTCCAGACGGAACTGCTGATCGGCCTGGACGTTGACCTGATAGGTGCGCCCGAAACGGTTGAAGTCGTTGGCGTACAGCGAGCCCAGGTAGACCTGCATGGTGTCGAAGATCTGATCGATGTCCACGCCGTGGGTCTTGGCCTTCTCGCGGTCGATGCTGGCTTCCACCTGTGGCACGTTGACCTGATAGCTGGTGAACAACCCAGCCAGTTCCGGCACCTGCTGGCTCTTGGCGATGATGTTCTGGGTCTGTTTGTACAGCTCGTCGTAGCCCAGGTTGGCGCGGTCCTGAACCTGTACGCGGAAGCCGCCAATGGTGCCAAGGCCCATCACCGGTGGTGGCGGGAAGATGGCGATGTAGGCTTCCTGAATATCGGCGAACTTGCCGTTGAGTTCGGCGGCGATGGCATTGGCGCTCAGCGACGGGTCCTTGCGCTCGTCGAAGCCCTTGAGGGTGACGAACACGATGCCGCTGTTGGGGCTGTTGGTGAAGCCGTTGATCGACAGGCCCGGGAACGCCACGGTATTGGCCACGCCGGGGTGTTTGGAGGCGATGTCGGACATGCGCTTGATCACCGCTTCGCTGCGATCCAGGCTGGCCGCGTCCGGCAACTGGGCAAAGGCGACCAGGTACTGTTTATCCTGCGGCGGCACGAAGCCAGTCGGTGTGCTGGCGAAGCCCAGGTAGGTCAGGCCCATCAAGCCGGCGTACACCACCAGCGCGATGCCGCTGCCACGCAGTACCCGGCGTACGGTGCTGACGTAACCATTGCTGGCTCGGTCGAATACCCGGTTGAAGGGGTTGAACAGCCAGCGACCGAACAGGCGGTCGAGAACGCGCGAGAAGCGATCCTTGGGCTGGTCATGGCCTTTGAGCAGCACGGCAGCCAGGGCCGGCGACAGGGTCAGGGAGTTGAAGGCCGAGATCACCGTGGAAATGGCGATGGTCAGCGCGAACTGCTGATAGAACTGCCCGGTAAGCCCGGAAATGAACGCGGTAGGGATGAACACCGCACACAGCACCAGCGCCGTGGCGACGATGGGGCCGGTGACTTCCTTCATCGCCTGCTTGGTGGCTTCGACCGGCGTCTTGCCGAGGCCGATGTTGCGCTCGACGTTCTCCACCACCACGATGGCGTCGTCCACCACGATACCGATGGCCAGCACCAGGCCGAACAGCGACAGGGCGTTGAGCGAGAAGCCGAACATGTGCATTACCGCGAAGGTGCCGATCAACGACACCGGCACGGCAGCCAGGGGAATGATCGACGCGCGCCAGGTCTGCAGGAACAGGATCACCACCAATACCACCAGCACGATGGCCTCGAGCAGGGTGTGCACCACCGCCTCGATGGAGCCGCGCACGAAGATGGTCGGATCGTAGACGATTTCGTAATCAACGCCCTGAGGGAAGCTCTCTTTCAGTTCGGCCATGCGCTCACGTACCGCATCGGAAATGGCGATGGCGTTGGAGCCCGGACGCTGGAAGACCGGCATGGCGACCGCCGGCTGATTGTTGAGCAGCGAGCGCAGTGCGTACTGCTCGGAGCCCAGTTCGATCCGCGCGATGTCCTTGAGGCGAGTGATCTCGCCATTCTCACCGGCACGGATGACGATGTTCTCGAACTCTTCCTCGGTAACCAGGCGGCCCTGGGCGTTGATCGACAGCTGGAAGCTGTTGTCACCCGCGGCGGGCGGTGCGCCCAGGGAACCGGCGGCAACCTGACGGTTCTGCTCACGGATGGCGTTGACCACGTCGGTGGCAGTCAGCCCGCGGGAAGCGACCTTGTCCGGGTCGAGCCAGACGCGCATCGAGTAGTCACCCAGCCCGAACAGCCGTACATCACCGACACCGTCCAGGCGCGACAGCTCGTCCTTGATGTTCAGCGCGGCGTAGTTGGACAGGTAGAGCATGTCGTAGGTGTTATCCGGCGACGTCAGGTGGACCACCATGGTCATGTCCGGCGAGGCCTTGTCGACCGTCACACCGAGGCGCTGCACCTCGGTGGGCAGGGTCGGCATGGTGCGCGTCACGCGGTTCTGCACCTGCACCTGGGCGGTATCCAGATTGGTCCCCAGGGCAAAGGTGATGGTCAGCGTCATGCGCCCGTCATTGTTGGCCTGGGAGGACATGTACAGCATGCCCTCGACACCGACGATGGCCTGCTCCAGCGGCGAGGCCACGGTTTCACCAATGACCTTGGGGTTGGCGCCCGGGAAGTTGGCAGTAACCACCACGGTGGGGGGCACCACTTCCGGGTATTCGCTGATCGGCAGCTGGAACAGCGAGATGGCGCCGCCGATCAGAATGATCAGCGACAGCACGGCGGCGAAGATCGGCCGCTGGATGAAGAACTGGGAAAAGTTCATCTGAGTGTCCTTGGAATGACGGGCACAGCCCAGCCTGCCCACGCCATCAGCAGCGCGAGCAGGACTTCAGGTAAGAGAAGCGGGTGAAGCGGGGTGTTACTTGAGGCTGACCTTCAGCGGCTCGTCACTGCGTTCGGCGCGGGCCGAAGCCACCGCTCGACGCTGGCGTTCCAGGGCCGCAAGGGTTTTCTCGTCTGCCATCGGCACGGCCTGTGGGTCCACGGTACTGCCCGGGATCGCCCGCTGCAGGCCGTTGACCACGACACGTTCGCCCTTGGCCAGGCCGTCACGGACGATACGCAGACCTTCGAGCTTCGGCCCCAACTGCACGGAGCGGTAGACGACCTTGTTGTCGGGGCCAAGTACCAGCACGAATTTCTTGCCGAGATCGGTACCGACGGCGACATCCTGAATCAAGGTGGCGTCGTAGGTATCGCTGCCGACCAGTTTCAAACGCGCATAGAGGCCCGGGGTGAAGCGGCCGTCTGCGTTATCGAATACTGCGCGGCCACGGATGGTGCCGGTGCGCGGATTGACCTGGTTATCGAGGAAGTCCAGCTGGCCCAGATGCGGATTGCCGTCTTCGTTCGACAGCCCCAGATACACCGGGCTCTTGTCGCGGCTGTCATGGCCGGCCTTGCGGGCCAGATCGGTGTACTTGAGAAAGGCGCGCTCATCGGCATCGAAGTAGGCATACACCTTGTCGGTGGAAACCAGCGAGGTCAGCAGCGACTCGCTGGCGGTCACCAGGTTGCCGGCAGTGACTTCGGCACGGCTGACGCGACCGTCGATAGGCGCGGTCACGCGGGTGAAACTGAGGTTGAGGCGGGCGTTGTCGAGCTCGGCCTGAATGGAGGCCGCTGCAGCCTGAGCTTCCTGGGCTGCGGTCTTGCGCGCATCGGCCAGCTCGGTGGAGATCGCGTTGCCCTCACGCAGACGCTCGCCACGGCGTGACTCACTGACCGTACGAGCCTGATTGGCGCGGGCTTGCTGCAGTTGCGCTTCGAGGCGTTTGACTTCGGCCTGGAAGGGGCGCGGATCGATCTGGAACAGCAGGTCACCTTTCTTCACCAGGGCGCCTTCATTGAAGCTCACCTTGTCGACGAAGCCCGAAACGCGGGGGCGGACTTGCACGGATTCAGGGGCCTCGAGGCGACCGGTGAACTCATCCCACTCGTTGAGTGGCTGTTCGATGACTTCGGCCACGCTGACTTTCGCAGCGGGCATCTGCTGTGCCACTTCCTCGCTCTTGCCGCAGGCAGCGAGAACCAGCGTCGCGGCGAGTGCAAGAGGGAAGGGCCAGAGCCGGGTAGTGGGCTGTTCCATGATTACGATCCGCCAAGGTGTTGGTAGTGATGGAGGCGGAGTCTGGTCTCAGCAACATCCAGGAACGAATCGAACGCTCCGAAGATAGATATCACTGTGAATGATGATATTACGATTTGGAATATTGATAGCAAGCTACCTATCTATACTGCATAGGTCGAGCCGTATCGATGCTGCCGCTATTCGAGGCTTTCAGGATCCCCAAAAAACATTTTGACTTGGCTCTAGCACGGTGTTTTCAGGCGCAGAAAATTCAAATGTGCCCCCAGTTTTGCCCCCACTAGCGTGGGATATGCGGGCGATCGAGATTGGCGATTTCTGAGGCGGAGCAGGGTGGTCGTCGAAGGCTTTCAATGTACGTCAGACTTGGCTTGCACGGGGGATGCCTGGATGATTGGTCGCCTAGGCACTGTACGAAATGAGATGTCGTAAATACCGCCGGCAGCAGGCCAATGTGACCATGGCTGTATAACTTGTTGCGAGCGTGCAGTAACGCGTGGCCAGCCGGCGATGCTCTTTCAGCCAGCCAAATAGACGCTTGATGACGTTGCGCTCTCGGTATTTGGGTTTGTCGAATAGCCGCGGTAGGCCGGGCTTCGGCTTGCGCTTCATGACTCGGTAAGGGATGACCGGCTGCATGCGATAGCGATCGCAGTACTTCCTGAGCGACTCAGCATCGTAACCCTTGTCAGCTACCAATTTGCGGCACCGCTTGCGAGGTCTGCCACAGCCGGTAGAAATCTGGACGCCATCGAGGAGCGGTTGAGCATGTGAGATGTCGCTGGCTTGCCCACCGGACAGAGTGAAGTGCAGAGGCACACCTCGGGCGTCACAGACCATATGAATTTTCGTCGTTAGCCCTGCCCGACTTCGACCAAGCGCGTGTTCCGCTGATTCTTCCGCCCCCCTTTTTTGCCTGCTCCAGAAGAGGCCCGGGTCGCTTTGACTGCCATCGAGTCAATGCACCAATTATCCAGATCGATCAGCCCTTGCTCATTGAGTTTGACGTGCATCGCTTGAGCATCTTGTTGAACGTGCCCTGATTTCGCCAATCCCGAAATCGCTGGTAAACAGTGGACCATGGGCCATAACGCTCAGGCATGTCTCGCCAGGTCGCGCCGGAGCAAAGCACCCAGAGCACGCCGTTAAGCATCGACCGGTCATCGGCTCGTGGGCGTCCTGTGCGGCGCGGCGTATTGAAGAGGTCCGCGACCAGCTCCCAGTCGGAGATTTAGTATCGCTGTTTGGGCATGGCAGAGTTCCGCGCTGGAAAAGCCAGAACTCTACGGAAACTCAGGCGGGCTGGGGCGTTGGTGGAATTTCAAAGGTTTTCATACAGAGCCTAGCACCGACGGTACCCCGAGCGGAAGTCTCGTAACGTGACCTTGAGTTCGCAATTGCTTCGGACTAAAGATTAGCTGCTGACAGCCGATAATTTAGACTGGCTGGCCCTTTGGCTTATTGGATGAATGGTCGATGAAAGCGATACTGCGAAAGTGCAAATCAGAAGACTTTAATTACGTCTCTCGTGTTCTGGATAACTATGTGTCTCTGACTAATGATTCGCGACGCAAAGAATTGCTCCTCCAAGTTCAGGGTAGTACTGCCGCGAAAGAAGAATTGATCGAGCTGCTGGATAAACAAATTCGCTATTTTGGCTCATCGGATCTGGCCTATTTTGCACGATCGCTTTTCAATAGCGATGGCGGTGTTTCAGCGAACGAGCTGATTGCTGATGTGTGCGCCAAATCTAAAGTTAAGATTAAACTGGGCGGCTCAGTTGAGTCACGACTGGAGAAACTCGTCACGGCGGTCGTTGAAAAAGAGCTTCTGAGTAAGTCGCCTGAAGAACTTGCCAAAGCATTTAAGGAGATGGGTGTCGAAGATATTGACCGCGAAAAGGTGATGGAGCATCTGAAAAGTAATGGTAAGGTCGCTATCCTTCCAATTATTTTCCAGATTCTCGGCCCTAAGGTCGCTTTGGGAATTATTGAAGTCATCATTATCAGCATCATTGCTCAGATTATCGGTCGTGAAGCGGCTAAGGCTCTCGTCCAAGAGATGGTAAAACGCAATCCGTGGCTTAATGCTCTAGGCCCTTGGATGTGGGCGTTATCTGCGGCTTGGCTTGCTTTTGACGTGCAAGGCCCGGCTTACCGTAAGACTGTCCCTATCTGCCTCTATCTCGGTGTGGTTGGGCTACGTGACGGGCTTGAGATGCCAATCACCGACCTGACTCAGAAGGATGACTGAGGACTTCTAGTGTGGTGTTTCAGAAATACCGCTGAAAATCATTTGCTCAGCGCTCGCGCCGCGCGAGCGACTGAGGCAAGGATGTCCTCGGCCTTCTTGTGCTACCGAAATGGCTTCGGGTTCAGGTTGTAGGTTTCCAGGTAGTGCTCGATCGACGCCTCCAGATCCTTAACGCTGATATGTGCCTGCCGCTTGATCCACTTCTCGCTCAGCGTTGAGAAAAATGGCTCAACCAGAATCAGCCAGGATGCCGAGGTGGGCGTGAAGTGGATGTTGTAGCGAGGTCGCGCCGCAAGTCACGCCCTGACCTTGTCAGTCTTGTGAGTCGCATAATTGTCCATGATCAGACGAATCGGCATATCGGCAGGAACTGACACATCGATCTCTCTCAGAAAGGCGAGGAACTCAATGCTGTGATTTGGCGTTTGAGTCGGCCGATCACCTCACTGGTAGCCACATCCAGGGCAGCAAACAGAGAGGTTGTCCCGCGCCATTTGTAATCATGTGTGCGGGTTGCAGGGTTACCTGGAGAAATGTGTAAGCCCGGCTGTGTGCGATTCAACGCTTGGATCTGGCTCTTCTCATCAACGCTAAGCACCAGGGCTCGTTCAGGAGGGTTCAAGTAGAGCCCAACGATGTCGTGCACCTTGTCGACAAACAATGGATCAGTAGAAAGCTTGAAGGTCTTTTCCAAGTGCGGCTTGATCCCGAATGCGTGCCAAATACGCATCACGCTCGCAGGGGATAGGCCCGTCTCACGACTCATCCGTCGCGTGCCCCAGTGACTGGAATCGTTAGGCTTACCTTGCAGCACTTGGTGTATCACTTGCTGTACTTGCTCATCGGAAATGGTGCGTGGCCGGCCAGAGCGCGGTTCATCGTTCAGCCCCAGCAGCCCTAACTTAGAGAAACGCTGCCGCCACCGTGACACCACATCCTTACTGGTACCCAAGCGCTGAGCGATATCATTGCCTGACTCGCCTGCGGCGCAGGCGAGGATTATCTCCGCGCGCAGTCGAGCGTCCTGAGCACCTTTACGGAGCTTGATGCGGCGCAGCAGCTCTGACTTTTCAGTTTCGGAAAGGGTAATGACGGTTGCTGGTCGACCCATGTCGACGCCCTTGGAGAGTTGGCTTCTACAGAGCCTAGCTCAGATTTTCAGCGGCATTTCTGAAACACCACACTGGAGGCAATTCAATGCGCCATCATCACATTCCGCGAGGTCGGAGTGATGGGCTCGAGTTCGGCGTATTATGTGGAGCTGGAAAAGTGGGTTTCAGCTCATGGCTATATTGTTCAAGGCTGAGGCTGCCAACAAGTTTTCCAGACGGCGAAACACCTAGCACCGTTAGCATGCTTTCGGGTGAGACGTGACCACCGCCAGCGCGCCCATCTGCAACCCTATAATATTGCAGCTGTTCAAGGTAAACCATGAACTCAGAGTGAGTTATGCCTTTGGAAAGAATGTCAGTAATGTCGGTGGATCGAGCATGCGGGTCAAAGTATTTCTGGTTTCCGAGGCCTAGTTTTTTCTGATCGGTTAGGCCACCATAAACGATCCAATGATGGTTGTAATGGTTCAATTGGTTTGCTGCTGCGTAGTAGTCTGTGAAGATCGTCTTCTCTGCTGCAATTTCTGATTTTTCTCTCTTGAACTCTATAAGCACAAGTTTATTATCTTTTCCGAAAATGCCATCACCAGACGATCGTTCATGTCTGCCTGCAATGGGCGCCGCAAAATCTAACCGGCCGGCTGCGCTGAGTCTAAGAATGAAGCCGTATTCGACTGTTTTTTCCCACCAAGTTGCTTGCATGTTGAGCTCCCAATGTTTACTTTTATCGGACTACGTCCGCCTTTTTGGGTAGGGCTTTTTACCCTTTTGGTCCATTTGTCGCTTTTAAGATTAACCAGAAGCAAAGAAATCAGTGAGCTTTCGCTTCACTCACGTAACGGCCAAAACTATCAAAGGCCTGCATCTAGATGGTAGCCGAGTGCCCGCCAATATAGGAGGCACTCATTTAATGTTGGCACGCAATGGTGGTAGTTTGATGATCTGATCTTGGAGGAGGAATAGCGTCGACTCCACTATTGGGATTATTTCATCTATATAGTCAGGGTCAATATCTAGCCAGTAGTTGTTGCTATGTATATATGGGGATGAGTTTGCAAGATTTTTAGCTGTACTTTTGTATTCGTCTGTTATTTGGCAGTCAGCATGTGCAATCATGTTTCTTAGGTTGCTGAGCATCTCGAGTGCCTGCCAATGCTTCTGATTCAGCTCGATGCCGAATTTTTTTAGATATAGCTTGTGGCGCGTTATGTTTTTTTTGAAGCGATATCTATTTGTTTTAATTTCTTTTTTAAAGTCTTCAGTTTGTTCGTTTATCGCAATAATGAATGTGCTTGCGGCAACGAATATCGATTCGAAGACGCTGAAAATGCTCAGGACTAAAGTCTTTATCAGAATTTCGTTATGTCTGCTGTAGTGGATTCTTCGCGTGATGTTGTTTAGAAGAGCTATCGTTTCAGCGTCGTCATTTTCTTCGGCTTTGTAGCGATTCGTGTATTTTTCGTTTAGGGGTTGCAATGTTTTGTTAATGAGCACTCTATAATCTTTTATGTCTTTTATTTTTGCGCGACTATCTCGGTTGATAATATTTGCTATCAGTGAGTAGTGGTAGTCTATTTTTTTTGGGGTTCCGTCTGTCATGGTTTTGCCATTCCGACTTCTATATTTTGTCTAAAGTTTATGTCTCGTCGTCAAACGATGCAGGTTATTGGACGGTCTTGACCATTTGCAGACTTTTTTGTCCGTCAAAGCGAACGAGCTTAGCAGATGATAGCTAAAGGCTATATTCTGTAACACCTGCGAGAAGAGGACAAGGAGCGAGACAGGGTGTCAAACCGTAGCCAACTGGGATGGGTGGACTTTTCCAACGAAGATCGTGAGCGGGTCAAGCATGCGCTGAGCCAGCTGGCGCAGCCTGGCACGCTGGACGAATTGGGCATCGGGGGCTTGCGCGATGCATTCGCCGACCTGATGTTCCCGGGGTTTTCCACCCTGCAGACCAGGGCCAAGTATTTCATCACCGTGCCGCGGATCATCCGCGATTACTTGGAGCTCAGTTGCAAGCGCCAGCGCAAGCAGCCACTTGCCCACTACTTGGAAGAACAGGAAGCGCATCTTTCGGAGTTGCTCAGGCAGAAGCACCGTGATTCTGGCCAGACCGGCATCTCTGGGTTCTCTCTGCAAAAAGGTGAACGGGTTTCCCGACAGCCGTCGTCCATTTATTGGGTTGGCTTGCGCACCTGGAATCTGATCGATACCCAAGGGTCGCTGCGCCAGTTCGCGCAGGCCATTAGCTCGGGAGAAGAGCCCTGGAGCTTCCTGCAGGAAGAGGCGGGGGATGACAGCGACGCGCACAGCCCGTCGATGCTCGTCCATCTGGATCGCCATGATCCGGCCTGGCTTGAGGATGTCAGCATCGAACTGAACGATTCTGAGGCGCGCTTCTTGAGCGAAAAACTCAAGGCCGGGCCTGGAAACAACCTCGTCACTCAACTTGAACGATCCGGTTTGCGTGAGCAGGCACTGGTCAAGGGCAAGTCCGGGTTCCCGGCGCTGTCAGCCTGGGTTAGCGATCAAGGGCGGCTGTCTCCTCAGACCCGCGACACCGTCGCCATGGCGCAGGCGTTCAGTGAGCTGATTTACGGTGCCCATCTGCGTTTGAACATGTTGCTGGTGCGTCACGGCGTCGAGCACCGGGCTCTGGTGGATATCTACAGCGAATACTGGGACGCCTGGCGTTCGCAGGCCCATGCCCAGCCGCAGGAGGTCGATCGATGGCTGGCGCATACCCAGGTTTCGCTACCCGGCCATACCAGGGCATTTCTCGAAAACTGGGCTCGGGGGCTCGCCGGTAATGCTCAGGGGGACAAGCTGGACAGGTTGATCGAAGAGCAGGCCAGGGCCAACAAGAACCAGCGCAGCATCCTCAACAGGCGCCTGCCCGAAGACTTCGAATGGCATGGCATGTCGCGGCTGGACTACCGCTGGGCACAGGTGCGCAACGTGCTGCGGGATGTACAGGAGGGCTTGGCATGCTGAATCCGCATTCCGACCGTATCGACTACGGCGACAAGCTCACCGCGCCTGAAGGTTTTACCTTGAGCCACGCGGTGGCGACGACCTACTCGCTGGATCTTGAAACTTTGCTGTGCCTTCCATTGGCGCTGTCCTTCAATTGCACGCCTGAAGGCGACCTGAAGGCCGACAAGCTGGCGCTGCTCGAGGCGATCAGCCAGCTCAAGGGCAAGGTCAAAGTGTTCTTCCAGCAAGGCTGCATCAAGGCGCCGCGCCAGTTCAACTTGCTTTTCTCGCTGCTCGAACCCTTGTTGGTGCCCCAGGTGCCGACGCAAGCCTTCAGTGCGTTCCACCCCAAGCTGTGGCTGCTGCGCTTCACCGATCAGGCCAAAAAGGTGCGCTACCGATTGCTGGTGATGTCGCGCAACCTGACCTTCGACCGCAGCTGGGACCTTGCGATCGCCCTGGAAGGCGAGCTGGCCGGTGCCCGCAGTGACGACAACCAAGGGTTGGTGGCGCTGCTCAAGTCATTGATGCCTGGCACCGAGGACTTTCGCAGCGAGCTGGCGTTGCTGGCCAAGGAACTGCCGCGGGTCATCTGGGACAGGCCGGATGGCTTCAGTGCCTTGAGCACCTTGCCCGAGAAACCCGGGCAGTCGCCGCTGCTGTCGTGCCCGAACGCTGACACCGTGATGGTCATGTCTCCGTTTCTTCACCCCGGTGCCCTCGACCAGCTCAAGCAGGGCCGCGCCCGCCGTTGGCTGTTCAGCCGCGCGCAAGAGCTCGAGCGCCTGGGCCAGGAAAGGCTACAAGGCTGGGAGTGCTTCGCGCTCAACCCCCGGTTGATCGACGGCGAGGATGAGCTCAGCCACGCCCGCCCGCAGGATCTGCACGCGAAGATGGTGCTGCTGCAGGAGGGGCCGATCAGCCACTGGCATGTGGGGTCGGCCAATGCCACCAAGGCGGCACTGGGTGGCAGCGGTGCGCAGCCGCGCAATACCGAGTTCATGTTGCGCCTGTCGAGCGGCAATGCCCGGCAGTCGGCGCAGCAACTGCGTGCCGAGCTAGTGGGCAGCGAGCAGGAGCCCAATGGAATCTTCCTGCCCCACCGCTTTGGTGCATTGTCGTTGCAGCCCGAGCAGCCAACCGAAGAATGTCTGCGCAGGCTGTTGTACCGGTTGATCCAGGCCGACTGGTGCATGCGCGCAGTGGCCGATGCCAGTGGCACCTACACCTGCGTCATCGAGTGCCAGCCAGAAGTACTGGTGCCCGATGACAAATGGGTGATCGAGGCGCAGCCGCTGGTCAGTGGGCAGCCTCAGGTATTGGCCCCGCGCCTGGTGTGGGAGGGGGTGGGTCTCGCCCAGCTCAGCGCCTTCCTGATATTGCGGGTGGGCGCGGGGGCCGAGGTGGCGAGTGAACTGGTGATCAAGCTGCGCCTGGAGATCGAAGGCGGTGACACCCGGGAGCAGCACATCACCACCACCCTGATCGACAGCCCGCACAAGCTGTTGGCCTACCTTCACATGCTGCTGAGCCCCACGCATGTCCACCGGGTCGACACCCGCGCGAGGGATGGGGGAGGCAACGGCGGCGATGCCGACACGCTCATCGGCCAGATGCTCAACGGCCCCCTGCATGAAGCGCTACTGCGATGTGCGGCTCGCCAACCGCAAAAGCTGCAACGCATCGACGATATCCTGGCGAAACTGGCCGAAACCGAGAATCTGATTCCCCCAGAACTCCACAGTTTGTGGGCACAGTACCAAGCGTTTTCGAGGAGCAAAGCATGACCGGGTGTGTATCGGACCGCGATAGCATCGAGCTGGCCCTGCAGCGCACCTGGTGCAAGCTCAAGGATTTTCAGCGCGCAACCGTCGAGCGCATCAGTGCGCAATTCAATGATCCGCAGCATGGCGGGCGAGTGCTGGTCGCCGATGAGGTGGGGCTCGGCAAGACAATCGTCGCCAAGGGTCTGATCGTGTCGATGTTGCGCGACTGGCGCAAGCGCGAGCCCATGCGCGTCACCTATATCTGTTCCAACCTGAGCCTGGCCGCCGAGAACCTGACCAAGCTGGCCGTGTTCCCCAGCGGCAGCAACTGGGTTCGCCAGCCTTCCTATGAACGCTTGGCGCACGTCGCCCTTCGTCAGCCCGAGCAGGAGGGCGCGGTGCTGGAAATCTGCACGCTCACCCCCGCCACGTCGTTTGCGCTGACGATGGGCACTGGCAATCGCCGTGAACGGGGCATCATCCTGGCGGCGCTGCTGTGCCACCCGCAGTTGAAAGGCTCGCGGCGAAGTTTAACGGTGCTGTTTCAGGACCGGGTGAAGGATGCCGGGGGATGGCAGGAGGAGCTGCGCCAGATCGAGCGACAAGGTTTGTTCGAGCCGATCGTGACCCGCTTCCTTGCGCAGATCGACTGTGCACAGCCAGACCAGGGGCCGACACTGCTGGAGCAACTGCGCAGCGTCGCCGGCCTGCGTGCCGAACGCCACCGTGCCATCAGGCGCGAGATGATGCGCACGCTGCGGGTGCTGTTCGCACAATGCTGCGCCACGCAGTTGCGTGCCGACCTATTCATCCTTGACGAGTTCCAGCGCTTTGAAAGCCTGCTGGACCAGGCCGAGGACAATGAGCACTCGCTGATCGCCCGAGAGATCTTTAGCCGCGAGCGCGACTGCAAGGTGCTACTGCTCTCGGCCACGCCGTTCAAGGCCATGAGCACGGTGGCGGACGACGAGAACGATGACAGCCACTTGGGCAAACTCAAGCAGATTCTGGCGTTTCTGAGCCTGTCGCCGCTGCAGGACTACGAGCCGGCGCGCAAGGCATTGCAGGCCGAGCTGCTGCGTCTGGGAAGCGATAGCGTCAATGCCAGGACCCTGGATGACGCGCCCAGGCGGGCAGTTGAAGGCTTGTTGCGCCCGCTGATCTGCCGCACGGAGCGCGGCCAGATAGCGCAGGATGTCGATGGTCTGATCGATGCCAAACCCTTGCGGCCAGGGCCAGAACTGCGGGCTGACGATATCCGCGCCTACGTCGAACTCGACCAACTCGCCGTGCTGCTGGAAAACGACAGCGCGCGGCAGCTGGCTAGCCAGCTCATGAGCTTTTTCAAGTCGGCGGCCTGGCCGTTGTCGTTCAGCACCGGTTACAACATCCAGCAGCTGTTGCAACGCCATTACCAGCGCTCGCCGCAGACGCTCAAGCGCATTAACGCCAGCAAGCAGCTTTGGCTGCCCCGTGAGAGGGTGCACAAGTTCATTCTCGACGTTGCCCGCGAAGCACCCAACCCTCAGGTTCGCTGGCTGACCAACCACCTGTTTGCACAGGGGCGCAAAGCCGGCCCGGAAATGTTGCTGTGGCTGCCGCCCAGCTGGCCGCACTATCCGCTCGATGGGTTTTTCGCCGGCCATGAACAGTTCAGCAAAACCCTGTTGTTCTCCTCCTGGGCTATGGTGCCGCGGATGGTCAGCGGCCTGGTCAGCTACGAGGCGGAGCGGCGGGTGCAGCAGCACATCGGTGACAAGACCGAGTACTTCAGTAGGCGCCGCGCGGGCTTGAGCCAGGACGCGCAAGACACCCATGCGCAGCAGCGTCGCGCCGTGATCAAACTCGACAGTGGCGACCTGGCCAACTGGTCATTGATCTACCCCGCGCGCTGTCTGATTGACATCCCTGTCCAGCGTTCACCAGCCACCCTGCGGCAGCGAATCGCCGAACTGACCGGGCACTTCAAGCAGCAGCTGGCGCCATTCAAGCGCAGGTTTAGGGGAGGGCACAACAGCCATTATTGGTATCTGTTCGCGCCGATGTTGCTGGACGAGGTTCATGGGAGCTGGACGAGCGATTGGTTCAAAGTCCTGTCGAATCTGGTGCCCGGGGGCGTGCAGCAGCGCGCGGGTGAAATTGCCGATCGCATCGGCAAACTGGACGAGCTGGGCGCCATGCCGGCCGACTTGGCGGAACACCTTGCCAAGCTGGCGCTGGGGTCGCCGGCGGTCTGTGCGCACCGCGCCCTCAAGCAGCACTATCCGGAGCAGGACTGCCTGCATGGGCCTGTCAGCCGGGTGGCACTGGGGTTCGTCAGCCTGTTCAACGGGGTGGCCGGCAGCGCGATCGCCAAGCGGCTGGACGCCGAGCACCCCTGGCGCGGCATTGTCCGCTACTGCGCCGAGGGCGGTATCCAGGCGATGCTGGAGGAATACCTCTATCTGCTGGCCCCCAACCGCTCGCTCGAGGGCGTCGTGTCGACCCTGGAAAGCGTGCTGCGCACTTCGCCTTCGAGCGTGAAGGTATGGAGGCTCGACCGCGACCAGGACGACACCCACCTGCGCTGCCATTACGCGGTGCCGCTGGGCGCGCAGAAGTCCACGGACGATGCTGGCCAAGTTCGCATCGTTAGCATCCGGGAAAGCTTCAATTCGCCGTTTCGCCCCTTCGTCCTGGCATCAACCTCCATCGGCCAGGAGGGACTGGACTTTCACTGGTACTGCAGTGAGGTGGTGCATTGGAACCTGCCCAGCAACCCCATCGACTTGGAACAACGCGAAGGGCGGGTCAATCGCTACCAGTCGCTGGTGGTCAGGCGGCGTGTGGTACAGGCAGTGGCTGGGCCCGAAAAGCCTTCGGCCAGTTGGGAGCACCTGTTCAAGTCTGCCGAGAGCCCGGCCTGGGGCACCGACCTGGTGCCGTACTGGCACTATCCGCAGGGCGACGCGAAGATTCGTCGCCTGATCCCAAGCCTGGCCTTCAGCGAGGAGGCACGGCGTTATCCGAATATGCAGAAGGTACTGTCTCTCTATCGCTTGGCCTTCGGCCAACCCGGGCAAAGCGAGTTGCTCGAGCATTTGAAAAGCCTGAACCTTGACAGCGATGCGCTGGCCTACCTGAAACATCAGTTGATGATCCGATTGGCACCGGTTTTGTACCGCACGGACGTACCGACACTGGCTTAGCCTTTCGAGATGCTCTGTTCCTCAGAGAACGGGGCAGCTATCACCTGTCTGCCAAGATGGCCAGTCGAACGTGGCTGCAGGCGGCCCCTCCACCGTTGAGAAGCTAGCGCAGTGCTCATGGGGCCGGTTAGCACGCAACGGATCGTTTCCCAGGAAGTGGTGTGACTCATGATCGCTCCGCCCGTTTATCGCTACTAAGCGATTCAGCAAACAACCAATTCGACAGTCTAGAGAAGGCTAGAGACTCTCAGGCAAACTGTGCAACATCCCACTTTAGCCCGCTGAAGCGATCCGCGTCCAAGGCTTCTGAGCACGCATCCAGGTTGCTCACTGCTTAGCAGCCGCTGCTCGGTCGCCAAGCAATGGCTTCATGATGGCGCGAATGTCATACAGCAAGCTGCTCACGTCATGTAGCTTGCTGATGAACTCCTCCAGTATCTCGTTGGTGACCTCGAAGTAGCGACTTTTCTTGTCCAGCCGACGGTGCAGAATTTGCTGTCTGGCTTGGTTGGTGATCGGGTAGGCATGCATGATGTCCGAGCGCCGGGTGTTTAGTGCTTGGAACATGTCAGCGGCGGCGCGGCCAATAGGCCCGACCGCCGGTTTTGTTGCCTTAGCTTTCTTTACGCACTTGCGGAACTCGCTGAGGATCTCGCCGCCCGTTCTTGCCTGAAGCTCAGTGCGGTTCACGAGCGGATCCATATGGTGAGCGAGCTCGGCCATGAAGCTGCTTAGGGAAGCAAAGCCATACAGCGCGACCCCAAGCCGGTAGATGTAACCATCGTCAGCTGGAAGCGCGAGACGAGTGAGCCCTCTGATGGCTTTGGTGTTTAGCTCGATTGTCATGACGTGTACTCCAACATCCTTATCGTGTACCGAAGAGGCCGGGCTCTGTGCTGCGAACCCGGACTGTACTTTACAGGGGAAAATAACTGAGTTACTTGAGCTTACCGCGCAGCCAGCTCATTACCCGGATCAAGACTTTCAGCTTGCGATAGAAGTTATCCGCGTCGACCAAGAAGCCCATTTGCTTGCGGAGCTGGGCCATCTCGCTCGTCACGGCCCTATGCGCATCGGTGCCAGCAAGGCCTGCTGCAACCATATCCTGATCAACCTCGCGCAGTCGACGGTGCCAGGCTATATCGACTGCGTGGTGCTCGAAATAGCGGTGGTTGAACACGCGGTGCTTAGCGAGGAGAAACAGGTAGGCGCCAAAGCCCGCCAGAAATACCTGCAGCATGCTGATCTCGACCCCCTGAGCGTTCAGAAACTGGGCGATTTGTGGCGTTCGCCAGCAGCCAATCGCGAACAATGCGGGCCATAGGGCAATGGCGAACAGCGCTTCGTTCGTTTGTGGGTAGCGTGTCAGTTGATCGGGGATGAAGCGGAGACGGGTCATGGTAACTCCTAGTGGAAGGCTGTCCTGGCACGAGGGGCCAGGACTCACTCAAGCTTCCGGTTTTGCCTAGGTTCGATGCAACTCAAGTGGATGCATTTGGTACCCATCGCTAAGAAGATCGGCGCATTCAACAGCTCGTCAGAACGTCACTTCACCCTTGAGTGGCCAGCCCTCAGGCACCAACGCCGGAGGTTTGCTCCAAGGTGCCTCGACCAGAGACTTCTGGAACCAGTCATCCCGTAGATTGGCGTGCTCGGTGATGATGATCTGGAAGCCTGGTACGTCTTCGACCGTGAACTGGTATAGCAAGTTGAACAGCTTGCGTACCGAGTCCATATCGGCATCGGATTGCTCAGTGTTCAATACCGTACCGTCGACCGCTTTGTAGGATTCCTCTGAGGGGAAATACACTTGGGTCGGCTGATCGATCAACAAGAAGCGCGGCATGGGTCGATTGCTCTTGGCGCAGTACCAATGCAAAGCGAGCAGCGCGGAGAGATGATAGGCCAGATAGTTTTCGCCGCCGCCTGTCCGAGCCATGGGCACAGAGCGCTCAGGGCGGTCGAAAATGATGGTCAGCTTCTTCAGGTCGAATCGGGCAGGGTAGGCACTGAATTCAGATTCGAAGCGTTTGTTGTACAGATTGAACTGTGCCGAGATGCTGTTCATGATCGACGCCAGGCGGTCGTCCAGATCGACATCTGCCAGCGCCTTTTCCAGCTCCTGAACGCGCATTTCCCGACGGCGATAGTCAGCCTCTTGCTGTTTCAGCGAACTGTCAGGGACGAAGCCTTCAAGGAAAAAGCTGATGCGCCCCACGACATGCTTTGCAGCGTCGCTTTGCTTCTGCGCGTTCGCCAGCACCGTATTGGCGGCGATGGCGGCTGTCAGCTCCGCTTCCTTCTCGACAATCGACTTGGTCTTGTCCTGAAGGCGTTGATTTTCCTCCGCTAGGTAGCCCTGAATCTGAGGACGTTGCCCCATCACTGTTTGCATTTCTGCCTCCAGAGACGCCAGTTCGCCGATGAGCGCTTGGGCTATGGGGGTGTCCATCGCCAAGTTCTTTTCTGCAAAAGGCCATTGCCATTCGCCTGTTGTTGCATTCTTCGGAAGCGACTTGATGGATAAGAGGCGGTCGATATGTTCCGATGCCTCACTCTGGAAGCCGCCGGCACGCCGCTCGAACACTTGGCCGGCCTCAATTTTGGATTTGATCTCGCGCTTGGTTTTCCTCAGCTTGGCCAGCTCAGCTTCCAGCGTGGGTATCTTGTCGTCAGGCTGGGAGTGCGGTTTGGCGGGAGTCCATTGTGCTGCTGTTTTGAGCGCGGTAATGATCTCCTCGACCTCCCCAAGGGGGGACTCTGGAGGGAGTATTCCTACGGCCTTGGCTTCAGTCAGCAGTGCGATGGCCTGGTTTCGGTTGTTGCCCACGGCTTGCTTCGCCTGCTCCAGCAGCTTTGTCTGGGCTCTCAGGTCTCGCTGAGCTGTCCGCAGCCTAGTCTGCAGCTCGTAACGCTCATTGGTGGACGCGCCCAGCAGGATGGGAAGCGTATCTCTGATCGCCTGGGGTTGGAAAGGCTCGTTCTGGCGATAGAAAAGCTGATCCTTGTTGGTGACCAGGCCCTGCCTTTGGAAGAGGTAGTAGTACGAATGCTTGATGGAGGCTTCATAGCTGTTACGCGTGTGCTCCTCCGCAACCTCTGTGCGGTTTTCCGGAATGCCAAGTTGGCGTGACAGCAACGAGGTGACGGCGACGTCGTCCGTGTTGACCACAAGCTCGGAAAACTCAAGGGGCTGCACGAACTCCCCAGTACGCGTCATGGCCAGGCTGCAGCTCGCGCCGCCTGACCGTGGGGCCGGCTTCGCCACCATGACCTGCACGTCAGGAAATTGATAGATCACTGCAAACCACGATACTTTGTCTTGGATAACACCATCCGAAACATTGAAGTTGGATTGGCCCATGCAGTATTCGATGATGTCCGAAAGGGCGGATTTACCTGTCGACGAGCGGCCCGTAATGATGTTGAGTCCGTCGATTTCGAAGTTGACATCGCGGCGCTGGCCATCGTGGCTGTATACATGGATGGAGCTGATTTTCATGGTCGAATTCCAAAAGCGGTGTATACCGTAACCCTGTCTGCAATCTTGGCGAACTCTCTCCCCAACAGAGCCGCTGCACGTTGGCACGCCACTGTTTCCTCGGTGCCCTCGATGTCTGCTTTAACCCTCCTGGCTTTCGGCAGGAGTCGTCCCTGCGGGGTAACCTCGAAGCAATCGGTGTGGTGCGCCAACGCAAATGCCTCGAAAGTGAACGGCAGCATTTCAGTTACCCTCTCTGCCAGTCCGATTTGCATCTGTGGGTAGGTTTCTACCGTTTTGAGCAGGTAGCCCTTGTAGTGCTTGAGCAGTGCGTTTCGAGATTCGTGGTGGAGGCTCAGCGGCAATACAAGCAGTGACATCGAAAAGGGCATCCCCTTGGGATCTATCACCGCATAGGCCTTGAGCGCACGGATCAAGACAATCGCGCAGAAGGCAGGGTTGAACAGATTTTTGGTCTCAAACGGACGCTCGTCCCAGCGAATCATTCGGTCTCTCCAGCAGCCTTGGATAGGCGATCCAGAAGCTGTGGATGCCAGTAAACGGTGGGATAGGGGCGCTTGTTAGCGAGAATCTGAAAGCTGCCGCGAAGTACGTAAGGCTCTGTCACACGTGCCCGGATTTTCAGGTGATCAAGCTTCTGGGCTTCTGTCTCAGCCCAGGTATACAGCTTCTTGGCAGCGGTAATCAGTTCCGGGTCAGAGCAGTCCTCGATTGACGCACCGAGTGCATCATCGTCGAATAGGACGTCTTTGGTGCGCTCCCACTCATTCGTCAGCCGGCGTTCATACTTCATGATTTCTTCAGAGCCCACCAAGCGCTGCCTTGCCCAGGCTGAGCGCTGCTCAAATGCTCGGTAGTAGTCCAGGATCGCATTTCGAATGCGGCTGGGGCTTAGTTTCAACTCACGGAGTTGGCTAACGAACAGCCGGTTATCGATGCTCACATCAATGGGGGATATGGGTGTCGCGTCCTCGAAGGTGATCGGGAGATTGTCATCCTTGTACTCTTCACTGAAGTTGAACAGTTTTTCTGAAACGTCCCGGGCATATGCGGGCTCGCTCTGCGGCTCGCAGAGCATCTGGATGATCAGGTCATTCCACCACCCCTCCAGGCGCTCAAAGACTGCATCTCTGTGCTCAGCACGGATTGGCCGCATTTTCTGGGCTTTGATGAGTGCTGGGAGATCGCCAATCCGAGGCGTGCTGTCAATAATCGTGATTCTCGATACGAAGTCCTCTTTCTCCAGCGCTGTCAGCTTCGAGAGCAACTCCTTGATCTTGGTGAACGATTTCGCTTTGCTGGTGGCGAGCGTGTTCTCTGTCAGTTGCCAAAGGCTGGGCCGAGCCTCCGTTGTATTGGCGCCGTACAGAAAGAATCTCAAGAATGAATCCGGTGCGACGGACGAGGTGGTGAACAGAAAAAACTGATAGTCAGACTCAACTCGCCCATTGGCCTGGTAGCGAGTTAGCCAGATATTGACCGACTTCCAAAAGTCGACAGACAGGTCAGTCAGGCGTTCACCAGCAGCCTTGTGCTTGAGAGAGGCCAGTGTCTTCTTTCCGGAGGATTCCAGGAAATCGAGGTCATCTTCCTTCTCTATGAGGATCGCGGTGTCCTCTGGAAGCTCTAATGCCTGGTACAGCGCAAAGCGGGGTTGGAAGATGTAGCCCAGCCCCTGTTCTCCGGCGCTGTAGGGATCGCTATCTTTCTTTTGGTCTGCGGAATCGTTGCTTGCTACAGAACTCATAATTCAGCCCATGCTCCAAGGTTGTTCATCCCAGGTCTGCTGTGCTTGGGATGGGGGCGAGCCTAGTCTATCGAACGCCTTCTGATGCGGTCGTATACGCCACAAGCAACGCCTGATGTGTAGTGGTTGGCTATTGCAGTCTGAGTGGCTGCGAGCCCTTGCCTGCGGAGCCATCATGTCTTGCGAGTGAAAGCTTGATGGTGCAGGGTGAGCGTGTGGGAACGCCGCCGGCACAAGAACAGATTCGCGTGGGATTCGATCGCTTTCTCGCAGGAGGGCATGGGCCGCGCTGGAGTGAAAGGAGCTCGGTTGTTGGTGCTTCTGCAGTGGGGAGTCGTGGTGCGATGTTTGATGCCAGTGGGGAGGCGCGAGATGAGCGGCGCTGCGACGGATACACCTAGGGCGAAGATCACCCTTGTACTTTGCGCTCGTGCTGGCAGCCTTTCCATGTTCAATCTGACCTAACCGAAACTCCATTGAGCACATTCTGACTTGAGTGGTGGCACATGGCAACCACTTGCGCTAGGTGCGATGACGTCCTACCGTCTGCCTCCTCCCGTAACTGTGATTCGTCTGGCTCCGTCTTGAAGCTGGTGTAGAGATCTAGTTCGCCTTGCTGTTCAATCAGGCAGAACGCGTAGCTCGCTACGCGGAAAGTCGCCAGGGCAGTGTGGGAGGAGTGGGGTTCATCTCAGCGGGGACCACCTTGCAAATTGCCCCAACCCTGTTTTGCTTACCAAGAACCGACTACTGACACATCCTTGAGCTTCACGGTGGTCATCTGGCCTTTTTCATCACCCACCGTGATGGTCGGAGGGATTGTTTTCGGGGGCCGCCTGTACCAGTCACAGCATCCCTTTATCACGTCGCCGAGAAATCTGCTTTCCAGGACTTTCCGCACAAGGTTGTCGGTCAGCACTGGATTTGGATCGAAGAAAAAATCACCAGGCTGTTCGAGCTCCATGGGGGATGGATTCATGGTGTCGAATTTTCGCTGAAAGGACTTGGCTGGTGGGGTGAATGCGTGGTGGGAAGATTTAGCCGTCTCAGGAAAAATCGGGCTCATAAAGTCGATTAGATAGCCTTCGCACGCAACCATCGCGTGGAAGGCGCTGGGGCTGCTATGGGCTTCGCCATCTTCAATTGTTGCGAAGCACATGACCTTCGAGTCTTCGACATCTGTCATCAGGCACATTGCGCCCGCGAGGGGATGAGCCTCCCTCCTATAGTGCTGACGGAGAATTGCAGCGCCCGCCATGCTGAAGTACCAGCAGGCGTGAGCAGTGTCTGCTTGATACGAATCCAGCACGCTACGGATGACACGATGAATCCGCAAATAGTCGAGGAGCGGTATTAGCTCAGGCGATTTCTTACTCATGGTTGTCCTTTTCAATGAGGGTGGCCCGGTCCCCCGGCCTCCACCGGTGCACAGAATCAGTGTCCAAGCTTGTTGTTCAGGTAATGAAAAAGCGTTCTGACCGCATTGACGAACAGGAAGGCTTCTGGCGCCTCGATGAGGTGCTCGTTTGGATGAGCGACGCTTCCGTGGTTGCGGACGGTGTTCAATGCATCCAGAACAGAGGCGAATGACTGAAGTACTTTGGCAACATCTGTCGTATGGGCACCCAAATCAGCCAATGTCGGGTGATTGGTGCGGAGTGCTTTGAAAGCCTGGGTCAGGGTTGCATCGGGGGGAATTGCAATGCTGGCCGCTGCACATTCGGCCTTCAGGTAGCCGTGCATTGCGGTATGGAGGCGATCTACGGCGCTCTGTGCACCATTCGTCTCGATGAGTTGATCAGCGTCCGTAAGTGCCCGCCGTACAACCTCAGAAGCGCTTACCGAGGGCGTAACTGCTCGGACGTGACCGACGCTGATTCCTAATTGATGGAGATGGTTCGGCACGGATACTTCTAAAAGAGGCAGTACCTTCGGATGCTCAATCAGTAGCGCCAGTGCCTGGCCGTTGTGATGCTGCATACGGGTGACCACTTCAAACACGCAGTCACTGTAATCCGGGTCTCCCCAGTCGAGGCTCCGCAAAAGCCGCTTGTGGCCTGTGATGTAGGCGTGCAGGCCTGTGAGGTGCCCAACCTCATTCCAATCGGATTTGGTGAATGTCTCGGTGATCGCTCGCTGTACGGCGACGATCAGTGGGCCATTCCAAGAGGGGTCATGGAGCAAATACTCATTCATACGAAAATCCTTTTCACTGTGTCCGCAGTGCTGTGGGGCCACTGACCGTAAGTCTGCGATTGGTACCGACTCGATTTCTCCACCCGTTCCAGCCTTGATGACGACCTTGTCTCGTCGATTTGCAACCAGTCACCAACGCGCTGGGTAGCGAATACATTTCCCGAACGATGAACCCCAAGGTGGGTAGGGTATCCAGCAGAGTACAACGTGACTATCGATTCGAGAGTCGCGTGCGAAGCTGGAGGAGAATGCAAATGCATCGCTGGGTGCACGGCAGTTGGCCATGGCGAGCACGGTTTGCGTATGATCCCGAGTTCGTCCTCGCTAGTCCGGCTTCTGCATTTCAAACCTTTATTGCAGCTACAGCAATGCGGAAAGATTTGCTATCAGACCGCGCATTTAGAAAAGCCTCAGTGTTTTGAGGCTTTTCTTGATTTTAAAAAAAGCTAAGCGATACTAGGAACCTTAAAAGTAGCTTTGCTTTCGGTTTTAACGATATGAACTTTGTCTCCCTCCTCATTCCAAACGGACGATTTCAGCCCCCAGTAAAAGTAGCTGGCAGGGTTTTTCTGCTGTGTTACGCCTCTATTATTTGACCCGGGGCGAGTAAAAAGAAATATAAACTCACCTTTTTTATTGTCCAATCGGGAAAGATGAAAATGTGACGGTGCTTATTGCTAGCGCTACCATCATCTTTGTAGGTTTCGTCAAAGATCATGTAGTTGTTCAGGTTGCAGTCTTTTGTTGCTTGGAGTGCAACATATTCACTTTTTTGATCTCCTTGCCCTCCCACTGACATAACTTTCAAGTCCATTACAAAAGCTCCATGTTCTGCATCGTGGTTTGGCAAAGTGCCAGCAGGCACTAGGCTAGCTTGGAAGATTGGGTAAATGGAAGGTTTTTTTGAAGCGCTGCTAGGCTGATGAAGGAGGGATGATTCCTTTGTGGTGATTTAGGAAACGGCGTCTCGTACTTCGTCAGATCTCACGGTTTGTGCGTGCCCAACTGACACTCCTCGTAGCCAGAAAGCATGCTTTAATTCGCTCCCCAGAACCTCCAGTCGTTTTGAATTCGGCAAGCTCCGCACAAACACGTTCAAGCATGCCTCAGAGCGCTAGGTCAAGGTTATTCCTATGGCCGAGTACGTGTCTGGGCGAGCGCTCCTCATTAACTTGAGTGCCCAGATAGTAATGCTTGCTGAGTATGAGACATCGACTAATTTGACGGTACTAAAGTTGGCGCGGTTAGCCGGGATGTCGTGGGACTAGATGTGATGGAGCACAAGACAAGGCGGTTGCTAGCTGTCAGTCTAGGTGGTCGTAGATTGGCAGCTTGGCTTTTTGCAGTTGGCAACGCAATTGGCCTAGGGACGTCTCTTTGCTTTCTTAAGTCAGCAAATGATTCCAGATTGGATATCTCTCTGAATACGAAGTCGGTCTATGGCACCTTGGATACCTCGTCGGCCACCATCAAGCCAAGATTTTAGTGAGCTGACTCGCTAGCATGGGGTTGCCATGGGTTTGCTCCGCGCCAGTGCTGTGAAATAACGAAGAAAAGTTTATATTCCAGTATAGATGTACCTTAAATGCGAAGTGCTTCCATAAACTTTTCAAGCCAGGCACCGGCAATCGAAGCATATGGGGCTTCCGGCGCGGTGGTATCCTCAGTTCGGAGAGCAAGCGATCTTGGAGAAGGCGAAGGCGCGTGGCCACACCAGCTGCAGGTGTGCCCATCAATAGGCGCTGTGTTGCGGGCTCTTCCAGCGCAGTAATCGACTCAGCCAATTCCGTGATCAAATCACCGAGGAATTGCAGTTTCCTTAGCAAACGGTTGCGATCCTGGAACAGTTTCAGACGGTTCAGACCATAGATGTGAATCGAAGAATTGGCGCGTGCTAGCTGTTGCGCATTGCCTGTGGCTACGATCAGGCCCGTGGGGGTGCCGTGGATCCAGGCTATGCATCAAGTACGTAGCAGGATCATCCTCGCAAGGATTGATGAGTAGCGGCAGCTCTCTGGAAAAGTCAGTCGTCTCTGCCGTGGCGCGCACGCCGTTGTCTTCTAGTGGGAAGCTATTTTTCTTACCTGTCTGGTTAGACACATCGCTTAGAGAGATGGCGGTGCGCTATCATCTGGGATCCTGAAAGCAGGCCAGCCGTTATCGGCTGTGTATTTCAGATCAGGGCTTTTGGCGGGGGTGTCCTCGGCAGATTTATCGTCAGATAGGAGACACGGATGCTCAGGCCTGTAGTGGCATTTTTCCATTCAGTTCATAAACGTGGCACTGCAATGATTTGCCAGGGCATTGGACAGTACCGGCGATACACCACTGCGTTGCGTAAGGCGCTGCAGGCCGCGCAGGATTTTTTGAGGGTTCCGAATGGCACCACGGTCTTCGAGCCGCTGACGCCTGTTCTGTTAGACCTGCCTTCGTCGCAACGCTATGAGCGTGAGCTGTTGAGTGCGCTGGCCAATGACCAAGTGCGTAATATCGCGATCACCGGTGAGTATGGCGCTGGCAAAAGCAGCGTGATCCGTACGTTTGTGGATAGGCATCCGGAATTCAACTTTGCGTTTATTTCATTAGCCGCCTTTGGCAAGGAGCGCGACCAGGCTGGGGACAACCAAGACCCCTCGGTGCCCGCGGCTAATGGCCAGACCACTGCTCGGCCGCCAGAAAAACTAACCTCAGAACCTGCAAGCGACACCGATCTTTCAACGCGAATCGAGGAAGCCATCGTTCAGCAGTTGCTTTATGCCGTGCCATCAAAGCAACTGCCCAAAACCCGCTTGAAACGCATCGTTCAAGCCTCATTGTCTGCGCTCTGGGGCTACACCGCGTTCTTCGTTTTACTGATGGTGTGCGCCCTAAGGCTATATGCACCCGTGGCAGAGAAACCACTGATTATCATCCCTGAGTGGTTACGCGGCTGGCTGTTGCTACTTCCGGATTGGATGGCGGTCGCCGCGCTCGGTGTGGGCGGCGTGTACCTGGTATTCTTTGGGCTAAGGTTGCTGTCCTCGTTCAGCATTGACGGCCTCACCATCAAGGGCGGTAAGTTGGAAACGACGCACCAAGGCTCGGTGCTGCACAAAAATGTCGACGAGATTATTTACTGTTTTGAACGCAGCAATATCAATGTGGTGGTGATCGAAGACCTGGATCGCTTCGGCATTCAAGATGTGTTCACGCGTTTGCGTGAGATCAATTTCATCATCAAGCAGTCACCACAGATTCGGCGGCGCGTGTACTTTGTGTACGCGCTACGCGATGAACTGTTCGCAGTGGGTGAGAAAACCAAGTTTTTTGACCTGATTATTCCGATCATCCCGGTTGTCAACTCGGAAAATTCACGCGAGAAGATGATTGAGCTGCTGGGGTTGAGAAAGCTCAACGGGGTGCCGTTAGACACTGGGCTAAATCCTCATCTGCTTGAAACCGTGTCATATTTTATTGATGACATGCGCTTGATCAAAAATATCGTCAACGAATTTGACATGTTCTCCAGCATTCTGAGAGCGGGGTCGGGCTTGAAGCTGGCCCCCAATAAGCTATTTGCGATTATCGCGATTCGCAACTTGCACCCGAATGAGTATGCCGAGCTGGTAAAGCGCCGAGGGCCTATTTACGAGACGCTTCATGGCTTTCGCGAATGGCGGAGTCAACTGCACAAAAACGCTGAGAGTGTTTATCAGGCGCTGCGCGAGGAGCGCGAGCGGAAGGTGCAGGAAGTCGCTAGCAGCGCAGCCGAACTACGGACGCACGTTTGGTTGGCGCTATTAGAGAAATCTGGTGCTGAATTCGCTTCTCATGTGCGCATTCGAGATGCGGGCCACTACTCATTGCGCGAGTTTGTTCGCGATGACGTCTTTGACACCATTTTTTCTCAAAACGCTAAGTTAGCGATGATAACGCTTGACCGATATAGCCAGATATCAAACTCGACGTCGGTGCCCGATGCACCATTGGAACTGCTTGCTTCGACAAACTACCAAAAGCGTTATGACCTGCTCCAGCAAACGATGGGCAGAATTGATACAAAGATATCCGAGCAGCGTTTACAGTCGAGTCTGATCAATCGCCTGACCTTTCGTGGCGCCGCCAAACACGGCTATGGAGAAGTGATCCTGCAAAATCTAGCGGGTCTGGAACTTGTCATCTACCTGATGCGCCACGGCTACCTTGATACCGATTACCCAGATTACTTTGGCTACTTTTACCCTGGCTCGCTCACCGCGGAAGATAAAAACCTGCTGCTGGGGCTCAGAGGCGGCGCCATTCCGGACGTGACGACCGTCATCAGCGCGCCCAAGACAGTGGTGGAAAAACTCGATGTCGACGACCTTGGCGATGGGAGGGGTATCATCGCAACGCTGATCGATTACCTGGTGAGTGACGCCTACTCCGCGCCCGATTGGAGCCACGCGCGCGAGTTGCTCATGACCATTTTCAGGAGCGGATTGAAAGATCATCTGGGCAGGATGGCGGAGGCGGCCGAGTTACTGATTTCGGGGCCGAATTCACATCGTTTTGTTCGCGCCGTCTTTGAATTTGAACCTGGTTTGTTCCGTGCACTGCTGACGGAGGCACCTCGCTTCGAGACGGTGATCCTGAAGCAGTTGCTTATTGGCGCCATCCTGGATGGGTTGACCGCCGACCAGTTGCAGGCACTCGATGTTCATCCGAACACTGAAATTCGCAGCGCCATTGAGGCGCTTGAAGATAACTCGCGCTTGATGCCACAACTCAAAGTGGGCGAGGGCGGGTGGAGCTGGTTGAAGACTTTACCCGTTCAGTTCAATCACTTGGGCGAAACCACGCCTCTGGATGATCTTGCGCAACTGATCGAATGGCGCTGTATCGATTTTAACCTGCACATGCTTACCCTAGTTTGTCAGAAGGGTGACCCCAAAACTGCCGATGACCTACAAAGCAAATCCGCTCACGGCAGCGCGAACGTCACTTACCGTCGCCTCAAGGCGCTAAATATTACGGGCCTTGATGAGCAGTTGCTTGAGTCGCCTGACGCGCTGGCAAATGTGCTTTTGAGTCAAACGGGTGAATTGGAGGAGTCAGCCGCGTCACTTTCAACGTTGCTGAAAGTGCTCGACGTTGTAGCGGAAACCACCAGCATGCACCTGCTGTTTGCGCGCACGATTTGTGAGGTTGAGCGCTTGGAGGACTTACCTCAAAAACTGTGGGCGATTGTGCTATCAAATGATCGCGTCTCGATGCGAGTTGACGCCGTCTGGTCTTTCTTCAACAACGTCTTGCTGCCAGCCCTTGCTGATAAAGGTTGCGAACCGGCAGACATGGAGGCCTTCGCGGATTTCATCAAGCACCACACAAAATTGCTGAACCAACATTTATGGGTAAGCAATCAGGCCCGACATATAGATTTGCAGAGTTATCTACTGAGCACACCAGCAGTCGACAACGAAACCGTTGTCGAGCTATTCGCTGGGCTGAACCTGAATAATCCGGTGATCCTAAGTGGTTCCTTAGGCAGATTGCCAGCAGAACGCTGGACGATGCTGGCGAGCGCGGATTTCTTGGCATTCACTCCTGAGATCCGAGACTGTATCCGCACATACGACCTCAACTTGGAGGTTCCTTATCTCCTTGCGCACTGGAGTCAGGCACGAGAGCATATCGACTTTACCCAACTGCCCACCGAAATGGTGCTCACGCTCAGCCAAAGCAGCGTGCCAACACTAGATGACAAAATCAACCTGTGGACTGCTGTACCGCACGAAACGTTTGATACCTCCAGCGTAGCCACCATGGAAATTGCCCGGCTCTGCAGTTGGCTCAACGCTGGTACGTCGGGTTTCCCCGCCTCGTTTGCCCCCATACTTAGAAAGCTCATGGCTGAGGATGGACTGTCGTCAGAACAGCGACAGGAAATGCTCGTCCAATGTTTAGCGTCCAGCACGTGGGTAGAGGTGACAGCCCTGCTTGGGCTGCTAGCGGAAGGTTTCGACCGGTTAGCGCCCAATGTGAGAAAGATTGAGGTGGCGTCCAGTGCAGCCAATCTACGATTGCTGGAGGCATTGCAAGCACGAGGTTTTGTTGGCAGCGTGACGGCGAAGGACGACGTTCTCACAGCGAACACCCGACCGAGTGAAATGAAGGACACGGCAAGCGCCGAATAGACAGCTTTGTTAGCTCGGTTACATCAGCGTGCTTCTTGAATGGCGCTGAGAGGGTTGCCTATACAGGCATCAATCACGGCGTCGGAGTGGGCGCGCCGCGTGAGGCTTTAAGGGAGTCTAGAAAACTCGGGCCGATTCAAATTGAGGTGATCGGATAGCGCTCGACGGCGGTTTGGGAGCAGCAGCGTATGACTTTTTCGAGAAGTGGCTGTTGGACTTCAGCCTGGGGGCATCCTTTTCAAACTATCCAAAGAATGCCCCTAGATGTGCCCCCAATGTAGCAATCGTCTGGAAGTGAATGGATCTCCGTGGTTTGTGGAAAGCCAGAAATGATCAGATGAACAGCCTGCCCGACAATGCCTAAAGACTCTCAGGGTCGCCAAAAAACATCTGGATTCGCGAGCGCAGCCAGCGTTCGGCCGGGTCGTTGTCCTGGGCGCCGCGCCAGGCCATGGACATCTCGAAGCTGTTGCTTTCGAACGGTGGGTCTTCGGCGCGCAGGCCACCAGCGGCAGTCAGAGTGGCGGCGGTGTAGTCGGGCACCACGGCGATCAGGTCGGTGCCCGCCAGCAGGGTGCCCAGGCCATTGAACTGCGGCACGGCGAGCACCACCTTGCGGCTGCGGTTCAAGCGCGCCAGTTGTTCATCGACGAAACCATTGAGGTCGCCCGCGAAAGACACCATGGCATGTGGGCGAGCGCAGTAGTCGTCCAGGGTCAGCGGCCCGGGCACGACATCGGCACGCAGCAGCTTCGGCTTGCTGCGGCGCAGGGTCTTGCGCTTGGCGTTGGCCGGTAGTTCCTCGGTGTAGCTCACGCCTACCGAAATCTCCCCGGAGGCCAGCAGGTTGGGCATCAGCAGGTAGTTGGCACGGCGCACCACCAGCACCACATTGGGCGCTTCAGAGCGCAAACGGCGGAGCAGGGCAGGAAGCAGGGCGAATTCGACGTCGTCGGACAGGCCGACACGAAATACCGCCGTGCTGGTGGCTGGGTCGAATTCCGAAGCACGGCTGACTGCCGTCGAAATCGAATCCAGCGCAGGCGAGAGCAGGCCGAAGATCTCCTGGGCGCGTGCCGTGGGCTCCATGCTGCGCCCGGTGCGCACGAACAAGGGGTCATCGAACAGCGTGCGCAACCGCGACAATGCGGCGCTGATCGCCGGCTGGCCGAGAAACAGTTTCTCGGCCGCGCGAGTCACGCTGCGTTCGTGCATGAGCGTTTCGAAGACGATCAGCAGGTTGAGATCGAGACGGCGCAGGTCGTTGCGGTTCATCCAAGTACCAATGTGCGGGCTTGCCAGAGCGGGACGCTAGTGAGAGCCTTGTTCGCCAATAGTACGAGCACTTGAGCGAATTGGGAAAGACACCGGTATCATCGATATATCCACACGTTCTAGTGGCCTATATCACTGCCAGGCATGACGACTATCAATCGGGCCGGGTGGTACACGTGAAGGTCAGCAGATAAAGTCGATTCCAGTGAATAACCAATCCGCGATCAGTTGAGGTTGACGATGTCCCGCATGATCCGTTTCCACAAGTTCGGCGACGCCAGCGTATTGCAGTGCGAAGAAATGCCGACACCTACCCCCGCAGCAGGGGAGGTACTGGTACGCGTCCAGGCCCTCGGGGTTAGCTGGGGCGACGTACTGTGGCGCCAGAACCTGGCGTCGGAAGAAGCCAAATTACCTTCAGGTGTCGGCTCGGAGCTGGCCGGTATCGTAGAAGCCGTGGGCGAGGGCGTTGATGACCTCGAGGTCGGCGCACAGGTTGCTGCATTCCCGGCCAGCACCCCGAATCGCTATCCGACCTGGGGCGACCGTGTGGTCGTGCCGCGCTTCGCACTGACCCGTTTCCCGGATGTGCTCAGCCCGCAGGAAGCCAGCGTGCACTACACCGGCCTGCTGTTCGCCTACTTCGCGATGGTCGACCTGGCCAAGCTCAAGACCGGTCAGCACGTCCTGATCACCGAGGCTTGCCATTGCCTGGCTCCGCAGTCGGTACAGCTTGCCAAGGCGCTGGGCGCCAATGTCATCGTATCGACCAGCGTGCCGGACAGCCGTGAGTTCCTGCGCGAACTGGGCGCCGACAAGATCATCTTCACCGAAGAGCAGGACCTGGTCCTCGAGGTCGAGCGCTACACAGAGGGCAAGGGTGCCGAAGTGATCCTCGACCACTGCGCCGGCCAGCAGCTCAAGCTGCTCGGTGACGTTGCGGCCACCCGCGGCAAGCTGATTCTGTATGGCCTCAACGGTGGCAACGACACCGCGTTTCCGGCCTGCGCCGCGTTCAAGAAGCACCTACAGTTCTTCCGTCACTGCGTGCTGGACTTCACCGGGCACTCGGAACTGGGAATCGAACAGGATTGCGCGGCGGTACAGCGGGCGCTCGATCACATCAACAAACTGACCGCGGAAGGCGTGCTCAAGCCGCGCATCGACAAGACCTTCCCGTTCGAAGAGTTCGTCGAGGCGCACCGTTACATGGAAGCCTGCCCGGATCGCGGTCGAGTCGCGCTGACACTGGAGTGATCCAACCCTGAACGAAAGAAGCCCGGCATCCGACCGGGCTTTTTTCTGGGGCGACACGTCCCTGTGTCAGGCCAGAAGCATGTCGAAAATCGATTGCGGTTTGATGACCGGAAGCGACGCGTTCATCGACTAGCTGCTTTCCCGCACCCGCAGCTCGAAGCCGAGATCGACGCTCGACGCAGCAGGGCGGCCATCGAGCATTTTCAGCAATAGGTTGGCGGCTTCACGGCCGACCTCGGTGCGTGGCGTGTGGATCGACGACAGCCTCGGCACGGTATGCGCGGAAGCTGGCAGGTCGTTGAAACCGACCAATGCCACACGCCCTGGAACCGCGATACCACGACGCTGCGCCTCGAACAGTGCGCCCTGAGCAAGGTCGTCATTGCAGAAGAAGATGCCATCGATATCCGGGTGGCGCTGCATCAGCTCATTGAACAGCTGGCCACCCAAACCGATGGATGAGGGCAGGGGGTGCAGCAGTTCCAACGCCGGGTCATACACGCCGGCCGCCTGCAGGGTGCGCCGAAAGCCCTCACCACGTTGCATCACCCGCGGGTCCAGCTGTGCGGCGATGTAGGCAAGACGCTTGCGCCCCTGCTGCAGCAGGTGCTGCGCCACGGCCTCACCGGCTGCCTGCTGAGAGAACCCGACGCTGGCGATACCGGGCGCGCTGCTCAATTCCATCATGTGCACGCAGGGAATACGGCTGGCGCTGAGCAGATGCCGCGTGCCTTCGGTACGGTCGAAGCCGGTCAGCAGCATGCCCATCGGCCGATACGGCAGGTAGTTGCGAACCAGCCGTTCTTCCTCATCGCGGGAATAGTGGTAATCGCCAATCAGCACCTCGATACCGCGCGGACGCATCACTTCGTGAATCGCATCCAGAGGTTCGATGAACAACTGGTTGGACAGGGAAGGGATGAGCACCACCACCGATGTACTGCGCGCCGATGCCAGGGTGCGTGCAGCAGGATTCGCCACGTAGCCCAACTCGTCGGCCGCCTTGCGCACGCGCTCAGCCAGATCAGCACCTACCGTGGCCACGCCGCGCAATGCACGGGACGCAGTGATGGTGGAAACGCCTGCACGCTCGGCGACCTCTGCCAGCGTGGGCATGCCCAGGGTACGGGAACTGCTGTGCGTCGGAGATTTCATTGCAAAGGCTTGTCATCGGCAGTAATTGATGTTTAAGGTAGCGCTGTCTCGAAGGCTTGGCAATGTCGTGCATTGCGTAACTGGCCCCGAGCAGCAGTACCTGGCGAACAACACTTACAACATTCGAAGCCGCCGTCTTGCAGATGTTCACGATCTTCAAAGATAGCGCTGTCTTCCGCTGGAGTTGCACGATGAATAACCCAATAACCGCCCTGGTCGTCATGGGCGTATCCGGTTGCGGCAAGAGCTGCGTCGGAGAATCGATCGCCGAAAAGATCGGCGGTTACCTGATCGAAGGTGACCAGTTTCACCCTGCCGCCAACATCGAGAAGATGAGCGCCGGCATTCCTCTTACCGATGAGGACCGTGCCGACTGGCTGACTCGTCTGGGTGAGGAGCTGGCCAGCGCCCTCGAAACCCATGATCGGCCGCTACTGGCCTGTTCCTCCCTCAAGCGCAAATACCGTGACCGGTTGCGCGAAGCCGTGCCTGGTCTGGGCTTCGTGTTTCTCGAACTGACCCGTGAAGAAGCTGCCAAGCGTGTGGGTGATCGCCCGGGTCACTTCATGCCAGCAAGCCTCATCGACAGCCAGTTCGCGACCCTCGAACCGCCACACGGCGAGCACGCGACACTGACCCTCGATGCGACGCAATCCATCGATACGCTCGGCCAGCAGGCCGCTGACTGGTGGCGCGCGTCCGCTCGATAACACCCGCAGATAACGCGACACAACCACGCTTCTCCCATAACAAAGACAAGTGGAGACGATATGAAAACCATCCATCAAGCTCACCGTTACCTGTCCCTGAAAGATGATCGTGCTCGGTCTTGCCGAGTAGCTGCAGTTGCAGAGGAGGGCGCTCATCATGAATGAGGTGACCACGACTCTCGGCGCAGGGGCGCTTCTCTCCATCGCGGCAGGCGCAGTGCTTCTACTGCTGCTGATGATCATCCGCTTCCGTCTGCATGCCTTTCTGGCACTCGTGGTGGTGAGCATTTTCACCGCACTGGCCACGCAGATTCCCTTCGACAAGATCGTCCCGACACTACTGGGCGGCTTCGGTACAACACTGGCGGCCGTGGCCTTGCTGGTCGGCCTCGGTGCCATGATCGGCCGACTGCTGGAGATAACCGGCGGCGCTCAAGTGCTGGCAGATACACTGATCAACAAGTTCGGTGAGCACCGGGCACCGTTCGCCTTGGGTGTGGCGTCGCTGCTGTTCGGCTTCCCGATCTTCTTCGACGCCGGCCTGATCGTCATGCTGCCGATCATCTTCAGCGTCGCCAAGCGCTTCGGCGGTTCGACGTTGACGTACGCATTGCCGGCCGCAGGTGCCTTCGCAGCCATGCATGCTCTGGTGCCGCCGCACCCGGGGCCGGTCGCGGCAGCTGAATTGCTGGGCGCGAACATCGGTTTGCTGGTCATCATCGGCACCCTGATCGCCTTGCCGACCTGGTACTTCGGTGGCTATCTGTTCGGTCTCTGGGCAGGCAAACGCTTCAATCTCAAGCTGCCAGCCAGCTTCCTTACCGATGTCGAGCGCGACAACAGCGTAGCGCCGCCGCGCTTCGGGCTGGTGCTGACCATCCTGCTGATGCCGCTGGTGCTGATCTTCCTGGACACCGGTCTCAACACCCTCAGCGTAATGGGAACGGTCGACGGCAACAGCACCTGGGTGCAGTTCCTGCGCATGATCGGCAAAACGCCGGTGGCGTTGCTGATCACCGTACTTTTCGCGCTGATCGCCTTCAGTGGCCGACACACCAGCAAGCACCTGGAAAAAGTCTGTGAGGGTGCGCTAGGGCCGATCTGCTCGATCATCCTGGTGACAGGGGCAGGGGGCATGTTCGGTGGCGTGCTGCGTACCAGCGGTATCGGCGATGCCCTGGCCGATACGCTGTCGGATACCGGCATGCCGGTGATCCTTGCAGCCTTCGTGATCTCCGCAGCACTGCGTGTGGCTCAAGGTTCGGCTACCGTCGCGCTGACCACCACAGCGGCGTTGGTAGCGCCCATGGTCGCGGCTACACCGGGGCTCAGCGAGTTCGACCTGTGCTTCATCGTGGTGGCGATTGCCGGCGGTGCCACGGTGCTCTCACACGTCAACGACTCGGGGTTCTGGCTGGTCAGCCGTTTTCTGGAAATGGACGAGAAAACCACCCTCAAGACCTGGACAGTGATGGAAACCCTGCTGGGCAGCATCGCATTCCTGCTGGCCGTGATCGGTAGCCTGATCCTGTAGCGCTTGGCGCCACCGAAGCTTCGCCGACGACCGCAATGGTTGCCGGCGCAGCTTCGGTGGGTTTGCGGACAGACTGCCTAGACGTATTCGCGCAATAACCTACAGTGAGGAGCAAGAGGCCAAGAAGCGGCCAGCAACCCTGCGACAGGAAGCCGCCAGGCGTCATTATCTACGGAGCGTTCTTCATGCCTACAGTCACCAGCAAAGCCCCGGAATTCACCCACACCAGCAAGAGCGGCACACACAACGTGCAGCTCGAATTCATCTGGGCAAACGAATCGGGCGGCGTCGCACAAGCGGTCATCGCCACATTTCACGACGACGCAGGCAAGCCGGTCAAACGACTCAGCGTGCCAGGTCCATTCAGCGAACCCGGCAGCGCACGCAAAGCAGTGATCGCCAAGGCGAATGCCTGGTTCGATCATGGACGTGAGTGAACGAACTGACGTAGCGGCTCATCATCAGCAAGGTCCCAGTCAACGATCAGCAGTCGTTGTCGTCACTGACGCTGGACTGAGGAAAGGCCAAATCTGGTGATGAGAGCCTCTGATGTGCGAAACCTTAGGTTCGCATAATGTATATTATGTTAAACGACAGGCTATGTTATTTATGTTCATGAGCTGACTAAGCTACTGATTCGACGAATTCGCTTTTGACGTCTACTGTAACCGTTGCGAATCACGGACACTCCTTGTAGTGGTCAACTGATCCCGGACACTGCGTTAAGTGTTTCCTCAGCGACCGCAGGCGCTGACCCTTGATTGAACTGGTGTGGTCGCCGCCAGTTATACTGCTGCATCAGATACCGACCGATATCCTGCTTTGCCAGCGCAGCGCTCATGTAGCCCACCGTCGGTATCCATTCAGTTTTCAAGCTGCGAAATAGCCGCTCCATCGGTGCATTGTCGTGGCAGTTACCACGCCGGCTCATGCTTTGTTTAAAGCGATATCGCCACAGCCTCTGGCGGAAAGCTCTGCTCCCGTATTGGCTGCCCTGATCACTGTGAAACAAAACGTTTTGCGGCCGGCCCCGTTGCTCGTAAGCCATGTCCAACGCCTTGATTACCAGGTCAGCGTCAGGGTTGGGTGAGAACGCCCAGCCCACGACTCGGCGCGCACATAGGTCGTTAACGGCTGCCAGATAGTGCCAGCGGCCCTCGGCCCAAATGTACGTAATATCACCGCACCAGACCTGATTGGGGGATGCGACGGCAAACTCTCGATTCAGCACGTTCGGGATATCAGGTCGCTCTACGGTAGCCTTTTCTCTCGTTCCAGGCGGTTGATTCGGGCTTCCAGTTCCTGGATGTTCTGCTGCTCGGGTGTCAGCGCTTTGCTGGTCGGTGTGGCACCGCCTCGTTCCTGCTGGAGCTGGTTGACCCACCGGCGCAGGGCCGACTCTACCAACCCAAGCGACTGGGCTGCATCAGCGTGGCTGTAGCCCTGGTCAAGCACCAGGCTGGCAGCTTCGCGCTTGAACTCGGGGGTAAAGGTACGTCGTTGTCTGCTCATCGAACACCTCTATGCGGCGATCATTTTTGCTTAAAAAGGTGTCCGGGGTTAGTAGACCACTACAATACAGACCGCTCACAATAGAGACATCAAAATTCGCTCAACAAACTACACATACAGGAAGTAATAGATTATGAAAGTTCTAGCGGATATCCTTCAAAAACTCGTCGAACAGCAAAAAATTATTCTGAACGGTCAAGGGCTGAAAAATCAGACCTTGATCGGAAACATGTATGAAGGCTTGACGAAAAAATTCCTCAAACAAATCGACCTTTCCTGCCACGACGTAAGAGTCGTGTCTGGAATCATCACATCCGGTGACGAGCAAACGGATCAGATTGACTGCATGGTCGTGTTCGGAGAAGGCAAAGAAATTCCTTGCACACCGGATTACTCCTACCCGATTGAACAAGTAATCGCCGTATTCGAAGTCAAGAAAGAGCTATATTCTCGCGAACTTCAGAACGCATATACGCAGCTCGGTAAAGTTTTTGAACTCTCAAAAAGACACTATGCGCGACTGCAAGAGCAAGGCACCCTAGAATTTGGAACGGCAAGACCAGCGCAAGAGTTTCAGTCAATCTTTGGCCGGCTACCTGGTCGTTACGAGGATAATGCGAACCTTCCCACGCCACAGCGTGTAGTCTACCACAACCTCGTCAGAGACTGGCTGACACCATTACGCATTGCCATTGGATACAATGGCTACCAAAGTGAACGAGCTCTGCGTAACGGGTTGTTCAAACTCTACAAAAACAATGAAGAAGTTCCCGGCTACGGCGTTGTCAACATGCCAAACCTGATGATCAGTGATGGCTACTCCATCCTCAAACTGAACGGGATGCCGTACCAAGGATTTTGGCACGATGAAGCAGGTGGATGGTGTTGGCTCGCCTCTAGCAGCGTAAACCCTTTGCTGCTGGTGTTGGAACTTCTGTATGACCGGGTTGAACTTCTCCTGAAAGTCGCTCTGGATAGAGGCTTGGACTTGGACGAAGAACCCAATTTCCCGTTAATGTTCAGCAAACCAATCGAGCGAGAAGAGGGTCGATCCGGCTGGATCCATAGCTTCAATGATGCACCCATCCCAGAGATTGGCGCCAGCCAGCGAAATTGGGAACCGTTTAAAATATCCTCCTTTGAAAAAGACTTCTTCAGATGGCTCCACATCAATGGCCCGCAGGCCTTTAACTCTACTAAGCTCATTGATTACTTGGAGAAGAATCAAATCCAAAACATTCAAGATGCAATTAGCTCCTTGCTGAAGGGGCGCGCGATCTTGGCAAGCGATACTGAGCTGTCCATCTGCCCAGGCGAATGGGGAGTCGCAAAGATCAAAGGCGAATTCTACTGCGGCGATAATGCTGGTGAGCGTTTCGCACGCTGGCTGAGCATGCATGCTGCACGGTAACACCTCCTGAATGAAGGATAAACCAAGCCTTTAAAAAGTCGCTGCCATCCAGGAAGCGACATTTGGACGACCCCGTGCCGACCTTCTGCTCAGAGCTGATGTAAGGTCACTAAGGGGCGCCGCGTAATGTGATCCTTCCTTTAAAACCTCCACCTCGTATTGCTCCTATAGGCCGGAGATTTACCCGAACACCTTCCCTGCCCCTGACGGTGGCAAGGATGACCTTAGTGTCCGGCGTTGCGCTCGAACTAATCACGAGCAACTCATAGCCCCAACAATGCTTCAAGGCGCAATAACTGCATTTCATCCCCGATTGCCGTGGGTGCCGTTTTTTATCGAACGGCCTCTAGCGCGCTTTCCGGCCAAGACAGATAACACCCTCCCAAGTCACCTACCACAGAAAAACAAAGAGTGCGATCCATAAACCCCACCTACCACAAGGCGGGGTCTCGGTTTACCGTGGCATCTCCGGTGAGCAATTCCACGGCAGCAGTGCTTCGTAGTCTGCTACTGACGAGGCGTGCGGCAATCGCTCAAGTACGTGGCGCAGCCACGTATAGGGCTCCTGGCCGTTGATCTTTGCGGTCTCGACCAGGCTGTATATCTGCGCACTTGCTGTGGCACCGTTGGGCGTGTCACTGAACAGCCACGCCTTGCGACCGATGACAAACGGCTTGATCGCGCGCTCCGCCAAGTTGTTGTCGATCGGCAAATGGCCGGCTTCGACATAGCGCTCCAGCCGGCTCCAGTTGTTGGCCAGACAGTGCACTGCCTTGCCCAGTACGCTTTGTGGCGTCACTTGTGGCTGCGTTTTATCCAGCCAGCTTTTCAACTGACCAAGGATCGGCAGGCTTCTTTCCTGGCGGCCAATGAGCCGCTGTTCATCGCTGACATCTTTGAGTTCACGCTCGATGCCGTAAAGCTTGTTGATCATCGCCAGCACGATGTCGGCGCGCCCTGTCTTACCTTTGGGCTGCACCTTCTGCGCCTCGACAAACTTACGTCGCGCGTGAACCATGTACGCCAGCCGCTCGACACCAGGCTGCAACGCCAGCGCGTTGTGACCGGCATAATCATCGGTCATCACGTAGCCGCGATACCCTTCCAGCAGGCGCAGTGGCACCTCCTGCGCACGGCTGGCGGTGTAGTCGAACAGTACGACCTGACGATCAGGCGGGCCACTGGCCTGCACCCACATCCAAGACTGGCTGGTCGGGTCGCGATCCGGTTCTTTGAGCACCTGCACCCGCGTTTCATCGCAGTGGATCACCGGGCTTTCCAGCAGGCGGTCACGCATTAGATTGAGCAGCGGCTGGAAGTGTTCGCTGCACTGGATCACCCAGCGCGCCAGGGTTTATCGTGGAATCTCGATACCGTGGCGGGACAGTACGCTTTCAAAACGGTGCAGTGGCAAGCCGTCGACGTACTTGGTAGTCAGCAGCATGGCCAGCACGCTGGGGCTGGCCATGCTCTTTTCGATCAACTGAGCGGGTTTGTCAGCGGTGACCGGCGCGGTTTCGCAGCCACGGCAGCCATAGACCTTGCGCACATGTTTGAGTACGCGGATCTGCATCGGCACGATGTCGAGCTGTTCGCTGGTTTCCTCGCCGATCACATGCTTGCGGCAACCGCAGGCACAGGTCAGTTCGTGCTCGAGCAAATCATGGATGACTTCAATACGTGGCAGATCTGCCGACAACGGTTTGCGCTTGCCACGACGCTTGGTCGGCGCAACGACGTCTTCATCAGCATCATCAGTGGCAGGCACACACTGATTTTCGGGCTCGTTGAACAACGCCAGTTGCGGGGTGTTGGGCTCGACGGTCTGCTCGGACTTTCGATTGAACAGCCGGTCGCGCAGCAGCTTGATCTGCTCTTGAAGATCGACGATCTGGCCCTTGTCGACCGTGCGCTCAGCCAGCAACTGCGCAAGCATTTGTTTGAGCGCGGCAGGCTCATCGGGAAGGTCATCGGGCACTGAGATCATGGCCCGGATTATACCGAGTCAGGCGACGAATCGGGGTGTTAAAACTTGATGCGGACGGTTGCGCCAGAGGTCAAAGCCGTCAAGCAACCAGTTCAGCTCCTGGACGGTCAGGACAATGGCTTCGTCGGTGGCGTCGGGCGATGTTTTGAAGCGTTCGGACTCCGAGCGTTTGAGCCAGAGGTAGAAGCCGTTGCGCTCCCAATACAAGATCTTCACGCGGTTGCGCGGCTTGTTGAGGAAAACGAAAAGCACCGGGTCGAACACACCGCCACTTTGATATCGAGTTCGACCAGCGCGGCCAGGCCATCAATGGATTTACGAAAGTCGACGGGTTTGGGGTAGAGGTACACTTTTTCGACTTTGGCGTCGGGGCGCATCATAGCGAGTAGGCTCCAGAAAGAAATCGGGAGCGCAGCATCGGGTGTTAGCTATTCGCTTGGAATGTGGGGGTCATGGAGCGGATACAAAACAAACTAGACGCTCGCCAACTGAAATGCAGGCCTATCGACCAAAGTTGAGTAGACATTGCAAAAATGGTGGCCGCAGTCATGCACGCTTACAAATTTCGACCAGAGCCGCACTTACTCGACGAATAGCCCGGAAACATGGCTAGCCGAGCTATTCACTGTGTAGTAGCTTTCAGCCATTATTCTTTCCATTTCTTACGGCAGTGCGCTCCCTCAGCACAGGGCAAACGACCTCCACTGCCTGTATTAGAGCTGCCCACCACCCCCTCTTTCTGATACGGAAGTCAAATGCCTAATCTGATTTTCACCGTCGAAGTCGATGACGCCCTGATTGATCAATTCTCAGCCGAAGGCACTGGGTTCCCTGACCAGACAATCCTGAATCCCCAGACAGGAAAGCCAGACATCTCGGTGCTCGAAAAAATGATTGGCATTAGCCGTGCGATCCGCCGATTGGAGTCGAAATTAAAGCCAGGCTCACGCTTGTCGGATTTTCAAAAGACATCCGCTGGACGCTTCAAGCTTCTACTCAACGACCTCCACAACCTCCATGTGCTTTCCCAAAAGAAAGCCAAGAGAGTAATCGGTGTGCGCAGCTGGGAAGGCGTCATATTCAGCGCGATCGACTCAACTTGGCTTGAGCCCACAAGCGCAGTCGCTCAACGGTTCAATGCATTCACCCAAGAGGATCGAGAAGCGCTTGAGGCCATGCTCTCCAAACGGCTGGAGTGGGTGGAGTCGGCTAAAACCCTGGAAAGCGAAAAACGTGAATACGTCAAGCGCCGTGAGTACTTCAAGCCTCTGGGTGGGATGGTAGGTGTTCTACTGGATCAGCTGGAAGGATGGGACTCGCTTAACGATAGTCAGAGACAACTGCTGGCAGACGGTGCCTATGCTGCAGCGACGCCATTTGGCAATGAGTTGCTGGGGATATTCGTGACTCGTCAGCCAGGCTTGATGAAGTATTACTCCATCATGCTGGAAAATGAGCGCCTAGCAAGGACGGCGGATCAAGCGGTGGAGGCCACCATAGAGGCGACCGAAGACTCGAGGGCATGTTCAGAAACGACTGCCAAGCCCCTTAGCCTCTACGATCTCTACAGCGAACTTTTCCAGCTCGCGCAGCAAGCGAAAAGCGATTCCGGCAACCTGCTGTATGCCGAGCAGATCGAGGCGCTGATCACTTCAAATCTGCCTCGCCTGAGGCAGGAGTATTCACTCAGCGAGGACGCCGTTCGCAAAATTCTCAACGAGTGCGTCGACGTTCTGATCGGAATCGGGCGCGATCTCTCCTTGCAGATTTTCGCTGATGAAGAATTCCTGGTGGCTTTCAGAACGGCCTGGCTGGAATACCTCGACGAGTGCTTGCAGGAAGAGGTCACTGAGACGCTTCTTGGCGACCTGACCGAGCAGCGAGAGTCTGAGTCGCTGAACGTCAAAGCCCGGCTCGTGGAAACAGAAGCGCTTCGCTGCCAAATCGAAAGTGAGCTGGTTGATCTTGGCGAGAAGCTTAACGCTGCCAATTTCCGTGAAAAGAGCGAGATCCGCAATAGCATCACAGCTACTGAGGAAGCGCGGGTAAAGACCAGAAAACAGCTGCAAGAGGTTGAACAGGAAGGTTGCAGTTTACTGTTGCCGCCCGGTTACGACATTGACACCCTGGCTACTGACGGCCATGAAGCCCTCCTCACTGTCACCGCCTATCACCCATCCGCAAAGGCGGCGATCCAGGCATGGTCAACACCTAGTACCACCGTGGAGGAAGTCGTACAGCACACCGTCGCTCACGAGACCGATACGGAACTCGAACCGGAGACACAGTCGACGGCTGAGGTTGATGAGGTAGCTGACCCGGACAACATTGAAGACTGCACCACTCCACTCGACCAGCCTGAGGAATCGCAAACGCTTGCCCTCATAGAGCCCGAAAGCCCGAATGAATCAGAAGCCGATGACCACCTCGAATCTGAAATGGAAGCAAGACCTGAGCCTGAGCTCACGCACACTGCAGAGACTGTAGAGCCGCAAGATATCGTCCTATCAGGCACCATGGACGACGACGTAATCCAGCTCGATCAATCAGACACACCCGCTTCCCCTGAACCAGCAGATGAGGAAGTCAACGTCTCCGAATTTTTGAGCGCTCCAGATAAGGCTCGTGAACGCCTGGAGCACTGCCAGCAGACCATGGATGTCATGCCCGCGATCGCGGTGGAAAACATAGCCCTGCTGTGGATCAAGCAAGGACAGCTTCCGCTGGCGAGTAAGACGCTGGAGCTGGCCGGGCGAATAGGCGTCGCAGGTGATTTGCTGTCGCTCCCACTGGTTCAAGCGGCCTATCAGGGCATGCACGTGTGGCGCGGCGACTCAGCAACCGTCACCCGGGTTCAGCAAAGCATGAACCAGCTTTCCTCCGAGATTATCGAGAGCTGGATGGATCGACGTCGGGGTGGACGTGTCGCCCCCTACCTGGTGTTTGCCGCCACACTGCAGCCGACGCTTTTCTGCGGCACGATGACCAACGCACCGCGTTTGCTTTCATCCGTCCTCCACTACTTCGACGGCGCGACCGCCAAGCTCATCGAAGAAGTGGTCAACTTTGCCAGCCACAATACACGTCTCGACCTCGACACATTGCGTGAGCAACCGACGAGCCATGACAAAGAGGCGCGCAGCAAGCTGGCGGGTCGCCTCGTGGAATGGCATGACCGCATTCTAAACAAGCAGACTGGCTGGGCTCCGGCGCGCAAGGCGATGAAGGAGTGCCTGGCACGCGATGACTTTGAGCTAACCTACCAAAGCATCACCAGAGATGACGCCAGTCGAGTAGATGAAGTACGGGCTTTCGCTGACTTCTATCGTGAGAAGGAAGAGCAGAATCGCCTCATGTCATCTGAGATCCACAAGGTGATGAACGAGAGCACTTCCGTCCCGCAGATCGAGGGCAACGCTCGAAATTGGTTCCTGCGATCCATGGATGAAATTGTGGGGATTGCAGACCTCTGGGTAGACGGTCACAACCTTCAAGGTCGGTGCAGCAGCGAAGTCAGCAAATTCGCCCCGCGCCTACTTACCATGCTCTGCGCAGCTGCCAACCACCTGACAGAACGCGCAGGCCGCACGGCAGACCTAGAGCATCACGCCGGCCTACGAATTGCCATCAGCGCACTGGAGCGCATCACCAAAGTTGCGGAGCGGCACGACGATACTGTTTGGGACATCTCACGGGTCAGTGGCTGGCTTCAGTGGCCGACTGAGTGGTTGGCGACGTCAACGGACGATGACGCACAGCATCAACTCGCCTCCCTCACGGGAATGCTTGAGAACGGTATCGACAACTTGGTGCTCGCCGAGCAGGCGCTGGAACGCAAGAATTTTCGACACGCCCTGCTCTTGACCCTCAATCACCAGGACGAACACAAAGGGTCGGTGACAGACAACATCAAGGCGATCAAGCGCTTGTTCTCGGAAGAAGTCTATCAATGCAACACCCGCAGCGTAGAGATGCGCGGTCTACTTGATGACGCGAACATCGCCTCCCTGATTGATGATGAACGTCACTATCAACTCACCGGTGAGCTCGAACACCTGCAAGATCAGCTCAAGAACCTTCGGATGCTGGACGACCTGAGCGAGATTCACGCAAGCCTCGATGAGCTGCAATCCAGCATCATTGCCAAATTCAGCTTCAAAAGGGAGGAGCTTGAAAGATCGTTGGAGGCTCTGACCAAGCAGGCGCTGGTCGACCGAGGCGTCGATTGGGTGCCCGCCGCCTGGCTGGCTCAAATCCGCTCAGCGCTGAGCACACACGACACCACAGTCGCCGAGGAGATGCTTGGCCATCTCAAGTACTCCCTGGAATCGGGATCCGCCTTGGAGAGCGACACCGAAAGTGGATCCGAGCTGCTCAAGCGCTTCCTGACACTCGAACCCAAGCTGCACTCGGTACTTGCCGAGAGTCGAAACAAGCGAGAAGTCGTCCGACACCTTGCAAGCGAACACATCGATGGACTGTCCTTGGAGTCGCTGCCCTCCTACTTCAAATCGGCCATTGAAGATCTGGCTGGTCTGCGCCGCCGAGTCAAAGCGCTGGACAAATCGACCTACGAAGAACTGGTGAAGATCTTCTACGCTATGGGTTTGGAGGCTGTTCACCCTACCTTTACTAGCGACACGCCGAGGCGCACAGGGTTTACCTCCCACGGGAGGATTTCACACCTGAGCATGACCGTAAAACCACGCGACACTGGGCGCGGGATCGTGTTCTTCAACGAAAAATCGGAAGCCCAGGCCGTCAATATCCTGCTGGCAACGACGGATTGGACGATCGAAGAGCTTCGCGCGTTGGTTACAGAGCAAACCCACTTCCTCTACGACCGCACGATTCTCATCTCCGGGCGGGAGCTTTCCAACGAGGAGCGAAACGGGCTGGCAAAATTCTCCAAGCAGCAGAAGCATACGCTGCTGCATGTCGACCCCGTTTTGCTGGCCATGCTTGCCGGTCTTGGGGTACCCGAACAATTCCGTCTCAAGACGTTCTTGCAACTGAGTTTACCGTGGACATTCAGCAACCCGTACACCGGAAACCAGATGCAGCCTGCGCCTCCTGAAATGCGCTACGGTCGCCAAAGTGACATCAAGTCGCTCATAACCATGCGCAACGGTGCTGCCATGATCTTTGGGGGCCGTCAGCTAGGCAAGACCACCCTTCTGAACGAGACGCGACGGTGCTTCCACAACCCTGAGCAGCATCGCCATGCGTTCTTGCACCAGATGGATGGCAACCTCGACCGGGCGAATCTGTCGGGCGATGAGCTGGACAAGCACCGCAAGCATGTCTGGGGCAAGATCTACAATGACGCCGTTTCGAGCGGGCTGATCAAGGCTTCTTACGGGCTCGATACGGCGGCAATGGTGACTGCGCTTTCGGATTATTTCCGCAAGGACAATCCCGACTCTCTGATGGTGTGCCTGGATGAAATCGACCCCATCTTAGGTCTTGATGCCGCCAACGGTTTCCGGATCTTCCGCGAGCTGAGCGGCTTGGTTAACAACAGCAATGGCCGCTTCAAAGTCGTCATTGCCGGACTTGAGAACGTTCGCCGATTCGCGGATGCACCGAACTATCCGCTGCATCAACTTGGCAGTGCGATCCAGGTCTCAATTATGAGCCCAGCGGAAGCCCTGCAGCTCATCCGCGAGCCGCTTGGCTACCTGGGCTATGAATTTGATTCGCCCTTGTTGATGAACCGGATCCTTGTCGAAACAAACCGTCACCCTGGATTGATTCACATCGTCTGCCATGAGCTGATCCATATGCTCAGCGCTCGACACGATCGACGGATTGGCTCGACCACTATCACAGCTGACGATATTGAGCAGATTCGCAAGGATCCACTCATCCGTCAGCTGATTTGCGACCGGTTCGACATCACCCTTAACCTCGACCTGCGCTACAAGCTGATCGCCTACAGCTTGATCGCACAGAGCACGAGCAGCTTCTCACCGAGCCGAGCGAAGGCAATCGTTGAAGAGTGGGCACCTCAACTGTTTGAACCCATGACCGAAGCCCAGTTCGAGGCCTTCCTCGATGAGCTTTGCGGCCTGGGTGTTTTGCAGCACATGCGACGCGCTGAGGGCGGTAAGGAATATGCGCTGCGTAACGCCAACATCATGAACCTCGTAGGCGGGCCCCAGAAGATCGCTGACAAGCTCTTTGCAGCTGTAGACGCGATTCACGAAAACGATCCCCTGTCAGCTCACGCTTATCCTGAAAACGCCACCCGCCCCTCTCCGCTCACGCTGCGAGATGAGAAGCTGCTCATCAGTGAAGATGCGCGAGAGAAGCCTCTGGCAGGAGTGATCGAGGCACGCTCCTCGAATTACTCGGTAGGCGTTATCACAGGCTCTGAAGCCTTGGGCTTAAACCCACAGTGGATGGAAGAATCGTTGCTGGCGATCGGTGAGGAAGAGCCCGTCATCAACAACAATAACTACGGTCGCTATCACGCATTTCAGAAGAAAGACACGGAGCTGGGATCGTCCAGCGACTTCAAGAAGCTGTTGCATGAAAGCGTGCTTAACGTTCAGTCCGCTCACAAGCACATCATGCTGTTCGTGGAGCTTACGGGTGATCGTCCTCTGACCAACACTCTGGACTTGCTTGATGTTGCGCATGAGGCAAGGCTGCACAGCAATGCCAAACGCAACCGAGTCCGGCTGGTGTTCCTGATGACGCCGCGCGCGCTTTGGCAATGGGAGTCGCACCCAGAGCTGATCGCCGGGCGAGAGTCCCAGCAGCCGTTCATCGCACTGGATGTGTGGAAGACAACGGCCCTGGCGCACCTGCTCAACAAGCTTGAGCTAGAGAACACTTCCACATCGGTGGCGACCCTGGAGAAGTACAGCCAAGGTTGGTACTTCTCGCTGGACAAATTGCTCACGGCCAAGGACAAAAAATCCGATGTGGTGCGTATCAGCTCATTTGGCCAGGCCTACACCTCTTTACTGAATGCCAAGCCCAAAAGCATGGAGGAATTCCTGCAGAAGGCCGGTGTTTATGCAGTGGAATGGGCCAAGCCTGTCCTGAGCGCGCTATGCGAAGAGGAGCGATTCGACGAGGACGATCTTGAGCTTCAACTCATGGAGTCCTATGGTCACGTCAACCCGCAGCAAGCTCGTCATTGGCTGTCTCGTTTGCGCTTGATTGTGCCCTGCAAAAGTAGTTCGAAGAAGAGCCTCTACTGCGTTCCGGAGAGCATCAAGGCCGCCCTTCTCGTTAAGTCACCTCAGGAAGCCAGGGCATGAACATGTCCAAAGCGATTGCAGGCCAAGGAGGCTGGGTTCAGGCAATGAAGGATGCCTGGGGCTCTGTCCCGGCCAGTGACCTGCTCAATCCGGATTCCAAGTATTGGGGCGTGATTAACCTGTCCGCACCGGACAGCGCCGAGTGCGCAAGTTTCGCCATGGCCGGCAGAGCACTCAAATATGGCCGTTCAATGGCTATAGCGCTCCCGGTGCTGGGTGGGGAAGCCCTGACCCGACTGATGGTGTACCTTCACCGCATCCGTATGGACGCCCTGCAGGGAGGCATTCGCTCGCCTTGGCTGAACCCCTCGAACATGGAGCAATCGCCAGACGTCGTGTTCATCTCACGCCCCCGGGCCGGCTTCCATGACATTTCACGAGTGGCTGATTTGCGTGCTCGCGTGCTGCGAGGCTCGGATACCAAACGCACCAAGGCATCGACATCTCAGACCCTCGTAGTCGATGGTTCATCCGGCGTGATGGATCTGGTTGAAACCATAGGCAGAGGTAGCAAGCCTTTCATATTCGTCATTGACGGCACCCGAGGGGGCAATGACAACGCTGCTGCCGTTGATAGCGCGCTAGAAGAGAGCTTTCCGCAGGTTCCCAGAATTACTCTGCTCTCCCTGGGGGACAACGAGTCCCTGGGCAAGATGCGTACAAACGGATCACGTAGTCACCTTTGGCTCATGAGGCTGGGTGACAAGCATTTGCTGCACCCTCCTGCCGTACCTGGATGCCATTTTGCGTTGACGGTAATTCAGGATGCCAGAGCCAACGCTGAGCTGGGACAGATAGCTGATCGCTTCTTTGGACTAAGGCGAGAGCTTGAACGGCAAGACGTGGTGCTGAAAGACCGCCTGGCTGTCATCGGAAAAATCTTCCGCAGCTTCAATGAGTTGCCCGTCCCACTGCGGTATCTGGAAAGCACTTTGCAAGCGGCGACACGCCCGGGCCTTTATCCCATTCGCTGCCTGGAGCGATGGCTGGAAATCGCGGGACAAGGAAGCACGCTGTACGCGCAGTCGGACATGAACTCCCGCAACCTGATTAACCAAATGACGGGTGTACATCAACTCTTTGGGGAGTCCACCACTGGAAAAGCGGCATGGCTGCTGAAGCATCTCCAGGGGGCCTTTGCTGAGCAGCGTGCCACATTGGTGTTGTGTGGTAGTCCGCATGAAGTAACTGCCCTACAGGACTGGCTCGACAGTGAGCTTGATGAGGGATGGAGCGGCACGATCCAGATCAGTGCCATGGATGGCGTGAAGGCTTATCGGCAGTATGGTGGCCCCGTTACGGACGTGATTATCACAGGGATGCTGTGGCCCAGCAGACAGCACTGGCTTGCGACGCCCTGCAGGCGGTTGATGATCCCTTCCTATGAATACGAGAAACCGTACCTTCAGCGGATGCTTCAGCTTTGGTGGATCAACCATGGCGCCGAGAGCTACAGAGACGGCGACAAGCTCACGCAGTGGCAGCTAGGTTGGACTGACCGCCGTTGCGAAGATCTCGAAACCGATTCGCAATCACTGGCCCTTGAGCCAACCTACTACCCGGATTGCAGCCAATACCCGCCCCGCGTACGCCACGTGGCGATACCACTCGATATGGAGTATGAGAACTGGTTCGACTTACTGGTAGAGCAACCCGTAGAGCCCAAGGCGTCAGTCCAGGGTGGAGAGGCATTAGCTCCCGACCTGGTGTGGATCTCCATCGAAGGGGCAGATGCAGAGTTGCCCTGGAGCAAAACTCGTCCGGTGCTTGTGCTACGGGAGGAGGAAATACACCCGACCCAACCGGATGATCTCGCTGCCGGTGACCAGATCATATTGCTCAAGCACACAGACGAGCGAATCGCTACACAAGAAACACTTTTCGAGATGGTGGCTGTCTCGGAAGGCCTGCAGCAATTTCTTCGTGCCGCAGGCCGCTGGAAAACAATGGTAGACGGCGTCAGTGCTCGAATGTCAGTAGCGCAGGTTCAAATCCACCTACGCAAGGAAGGTGTGACGGTAGGCGATGCCACGGTTGCCAGTTGGTACCGTCACAAGGTCTACGGCCCCCGTGATCGAGCAGCGGTCACAGTCTTTGCCCGGCTCTCCGGCACAAAGCAACCCGAAAAAGCTTCGGTCTATGTGAGCAACGGCATCGAGCAGTTACGTGTAGCTCACCAAAAAATTGGCAAGGAGCTTCGCAAGGCGATTCTGGAACGCGGTAAAGGTGCGACGACCATCGAGATTGGCCAGCTGAAGGTCGATGGCCATGCTTTCGACGACATGATCGAAATCGCACGGGTATCGTCAATACGAGCCCCCTCCGTTCACGTTGTCGCGTCAAAAGATGAGGCACTGATTGATATCGCGAACGACATTATCCAAGCCCACCCGGGACGCATCTGCCTGACCAACCCGGCAGTCAAATCGATGCGAGACGCGGTGTACGGGAATGTCACAAGGTTTAGGACGTGCTTGTCGCTCATGGCCACGCAGCTCTATGACCATTACAACAACAGGACGATCCGGTTTAACGAAGTGCTCAAGCATTTCGAACAGGAGCTTATCGTTTTCAAGCCCCAGATGTCCCCCGTCACGATGGGGATGTATGCGGACGATCGCAGGTACAAGGGCAAGCCCGCCGACATGAACAAGCACTTTTGCCTGGGCAATGCTCGCGACCCGGTACGCACCCTGCGCATTCATTACGAATGGGACGCCGATGACAAGCTGCTCGTGATCCATCACGCCGGTAAACACCTGGAAACCACTCAATCTTAAGGACGAATGATGGATCTCACTTATCGGCAGAAGATGGGGCTGACGGCAGCTTTTCTGAAAGAGATGCGCCTACGGCTTAGCGACAAGGATGTGGATGTACTACCGCCGGATGGCAAGCTGTATGACGGCATCGAGCCCACTCGCCTCAGCTTGGTTGGCTGCCTTGGCCCAGCCCCTGATCCTGACTACACCGGGCCGCAACCCCCGAACTCGATTGGTATTGTGGTGCTGGTCTCTCCCGATGAAGAGGGTGTGATCAAGTGTGAGTTGGGTGGCCAGTTCGACGTAGTTCATCGCTACATCCCTGATCTGCGCAGCATGGAGGAAAACCTCGTGCTGGAAGAAGGTTCGCCTAAGAAAGCTCAGACCCTTCCCATAGCGTTCAAGCGATACTCCATCAGTTTCTCTTCGATCATCCTGGATCTAGACCCTAGGAAACCCAACGAGTGGATATCGGCTAGAACTGAGATGTCGGCCATTCTCAATGATGAACAACAACGTTGGATGAGCGACCCAAGAGTGATGCGTCGCTGCCAGACCAACGCCAACGGTAATGCGCGCTTCAATTTCGACTGGAGCGAGACCGCCCTTGTCGATCAGGTGAGCCTCAACCGCACGGTTCATGAGCAAATCATCAGCGACCGAAGCGCGATCCTGAACTATGGAGTCAATCTGCGAGGTCGCCTCCGCCCTACTCCTTCGGCATTCGGAACGAGTGCCAACGGTAGCTTCTTGTTGGAAGTCTTTCTGGAGAATCAGACGACCACTGAGCATGCTCGCGCGTTTGGTGTTGATTCGCCCTATCTCCTGGATGCCCGTTTGGTGGTGAAGCTCACCGCAGGCCAGAGCCACAAGGTTCCACATCGGCTGCAGCCCGAGGAATACAGGTACCGGGATGATGATGGTCTTCCAGGCTATGGCATCAGTTGCGCAGTACTGGAGGTCGACAAGAACCAATTCATGACAGATGGGATGCCCACCTTCGCTCAGCCTCGTGTTGAGGCGCCATCGCCGGCTGACATGAAGATGGAGTATGCCCCAAGCTATGAGTTACTCGCGCGTGACCCTCTACTGGTTTGCGACAGCTTTTTGAAGGCTCAGGAACGCTATCTGGGAGAGTGGGCGCAACGCATCAGTGCGCTGGAGTCCGCTGGACTGATGGCCGACCGAGATGTTGCGCTGGCTGATCGGGAGGCCTTCCGCCAGGAAACAGCCCGGATACGCGATGGCATTGATCTTCTGCGCGAACATGGCGACCTGCGCCAATGCTTCCAGTGGATGAACGAAGCGATGGCCGCCGCCATCAAGATCCAAGGTAAACAATTCACCGGTTGGCACCTGTTCCAGCTAGGGTTCATTCTGACTCAGATCCGATCAGTCTACGAACGCCATGCTCCTCTGGATGAGCTACGAGGGAGCATGGAGACAGCCGATGTGCTCTGGTTCGCCACCGGCGGTGGCAAGACTGAGGCGTATCTCGGCATCATCAGCATGGCGCTGCTCTACAGTCGACTGGAGGGGCGCGAACACGGCACAACTGCCTGGCTGCGCTTCCCCCTGCGTATGCTGTCGGTGCAGCAGTTCCAACGCCTGTCTTACGTGCTGGCTCAGACCAACAAGATCCGTCATCGCGAACGGCTCGGTGGATGGCCGCTCACCATTGGCTATTACACAGGGGAAGGCACGCCTAATCGCATCAGCAGCACCTACGGGGAAGACATATACAAAGGCTTCTTACCATCGCTCAGTGGGGATCGCCTCAAGTCGTATCAATTCATCACCGACTGCCCATATTGCGGTACCGTCGGGTCGATCAGCATTGAAACGGACATGGCGCAGGCCCGCATCAAGCATGTGTGCAACAACCCTGAGTGCTGGTCTAACTGTGAGGCCGACCCTGGCGAGCATGGCCAGGGCATCAAGGGCGAAATAGGAATCTATGTATCAGACGAAGAATGCTACCGGTATCTCCCCTCGGTGCTGGTCGGTACCGTCGACAAGCTGGCCGTCATCGGCCACAACCACCGGTTCGTCAATTTCTTTGGCGGCGCCCGGTTCTTCTGCCCAGAGCACGGATTCTCTCAGCGATCCAAATGCGAGCATCGCCGCATCGGGAAGCAGGGCGATAAATGGGAAGCGGTCGAGTGCGGCAATAATACCCGGACAAGCACCATCAGAGTAGTGCCTATCGGCCTCATGAAAGACCCAGGATTTTCATTCCTGGTACAAGACGAACTACACCTGCTGCGCGAGTCGTTGGGTAATTTCGACGCTCACTACGAGACGCTGCTCAACGCGCTGCAGATCAGCCATGGCGGTCGTGCGCCTAAAGTGCTTTCGGCAACGGCAACGATCAAAGATTTTGAAGACCACATTCATCATCTGTACCTGCGCAATGCCGTTCGGTTTCCAGCCCCTGGCGTGAACCAGGGCGAGTCTTTCTACGCCCGTAAAGCGAAGGATGTTGAAACAGGCTCAGCGCTGATTCGTCGATGGTTCACAGGCATTCTCCCAATCGGTCGCAGCAGAGTCGCCATGAAGGCGGTGGCAGAGGCAAGCTCCCGATTCCTGGATCAGGTCGATGACTGGCGAACCAAGCTAGCAAAAAGCGATGGGCAACTCCTTCAAGCCATTGGCCTTGGCAGTGACCAAGCCGAGGACGCCCTGCGTTACATCGAAAAAAACTTGAACACTGATCTCGTGTACGCCAACAGCAAACGCAGCATCAGCGAAATCCAGCGGTACATGGAGGAAGTCAACTCCAGGACTGATGTCGAGCGAAAAGCCCGCTTGCTGGATGGTGAGACACGGCTGGACATGATCCTCGACGCCATCCGCCATGTTGAAAGCAAAGACGCGGACGATACCTGCCGGCACATCATCGCCACCAGCGTTGTGTCGCACGGCGTCGACATCGCGGAACTGAATTTTATGATCGTCGCAGGCTGGCCGAAATCGACAGCCGAGTATATTCAGGCTTCTGCCCGAAGTGGTCGCGTTCATCCAGGAATCGTCCTGTGCGTGCTCTCCTCTCATCAGCTTTTCGAGTCCGGCGTATTCATGAACTTCGGCGACTACCACACCTTCCTTGATCGCCTCGTGGACTCGGTTCCCATCAACCGGTTTGCCCCGAACATCATCGACCGCACGCTCCCCGGGATCATGTCTGCGGTGCTTCTCAACTGGGCGCCTCAACAACCATGGGGGGGCGAGTTGAACCACCAGGTAACCCACCTGGTTGCGCTGCTGCGCAGTGATATTGGAAAGACTGCAGCAGAGCAAATCAAGACCGTGGTGGTTAACGCCCTGCGTATCCCGGCAGCCTTGAACAGCAAATTCGATTCACGCGTCATAGCAGGCTTCAACGCGGCGCTGATCTCACGTGTGGACAACGCGCTCTATGAGTTGGCGCGCTGGCCCGGCAGTAAGAACGATCAGAAGCTGAGGGATGCACTGGGCGATATTTTTGGATTTGCTCCGTTCCGCTCGTTCCGGGACATCGAGAACCAGATTCTGATCAAGTCGGTCAACCCTTCGGCAGACCAAGTCTTCATGGCCCTGGCCCGGTGAGGAAGTAGCAATGGATAAGGAATATGTGAGTCGCAGCCGCCTCTTTAGGGAAGCCTTCCTGCCCGGGGCGTACACGCGGCTTCGAAATCAGGCTTACGGTCAGGTGATGGGGATCATCAACAGCGGATCCGCTCTGGACGGGGTCGACAAAGAGCAACTGCGTGAGGCTGTCTTGAACTTCGTCATCGACTGGGAGCACGCAGGGGGGGCAGTCGACCCCGCCTTCATGACCGCCGCCGAAAAAAAACGCCTGGAGATCCAGTCACCCTCAGAAATTTCGGTTTCGCCTGCCCCACTGATTCTCACCTGCAGACTGTGCAAGGTGCTGGACTTTTACGACTCGCGAGAACCCGAAGACCGAACACTTGCAAAGATGCAGGCTCGAATCAAGGCGCGCAACGGCAGAAGCTTCATTGCATGCAAGCGTCCAGGTTGCTCGGGCGAAATGATCCAGGTTCCGTATGTGTCTGTTCATCGGTGCGGACTGGCGAAGCCCATTCACATTCATCCTGCCGCGCGCCGCTCGACCAATATCGGCTATCGCGACGAGGGCTCGTTCTTCCACTCATCTTTCTTTGATGTGGAATCGGGCAACAAGCTTTCCGGGTCAACCCAAGACAAGTGCCCGGCCTGCAGCAACCAGTACCAGGACGAAATCCAAAAACGTGGGACACCTCTCACGAGCGGCGAGTCCTTTTACGCACAGAGCACGCAATACATCGCACTGAACGAGGAGCTTGGAAAACTCATTGCTTCTCTCCTACAAAGCTTGCAAGGCAGTCCCGAAGGGCCTGAGGGGGTGGGCCAGGACGTATCCGAAGGGGTTGCGCTTGCATTACTGAAGCTGATGTCGGGACGTGAGCTGCAGCAGAAACTGGATCTGCTGCTATCTGCGAATGTGGGCGATGCTGAAGAGCAGACAGCACTGCGTGCAGAGCTAGAGAGAAAGCGACTGAGCATCGCCAAATACGAACTCCAGGCCGAAGATGATGATTTCTTGGCTGAGTTACTCGACGCAACTCGCAAGCAGGCCGCCCTAATCGAGTCCCAGCTCGCAGCGTCATCAGGATGCTTCAGCGCCGCTCGCAAATTCATATCAGACCCGGGCAGGCTCATTGACCTGGTCAGCAATCGGCGCACGTTGGAAGCCGTATTCCTGCCTCATGATGTACAAGGCAGAACGATCGCTCAAGAGATTGCTGAGACCAACGACAGCGTGCAAAGAGATCTGCTTGCAACACAATGGCAGAGCGTCCAGGAGCGGTACGGCATCGACTCGGTGACCCACATCCCAGACCTGCGGGTGGTCTTGACCACGTTGGGCTATACACGCGAAAAAGGTACGCCGTCGGTAAATCCCGGTACCCCGCCTGTTCTGCTCAACGCATTCGCAGACCGTGTCGATGAGGCTATGAAAGGTAAAACCTCCATCTATGCAATGTCTGCAAAAACCGAAGCCTTATGGATCCGACTGGATCCTCGCAAGGTGTTGCGTTGGTGCGTCGACTCTGCCTTTTTGGAGCCGCCGGGCGAGGAGGTGTTTGCCGACAAAGCCCGCAGCCATGCCTACCTCCTGAGCCATTACTACGTCTTGTCCATGCTGCCTGGCAAAGCGGCGAGGGAAATCCCATCCCGAAACCCTGAAGAAGGCGCCCCTTTTAACCTGCTACACACGATCAGCCATGCGCTCATGCTGACCGCGCGGCGCCATACGGGGTACGACTCCAAGAGCATCCAGGAGTACCTGATCCCGATGGATCTCTCGGTAATCCTCTATGTGTCGTCGGTTCAGAATTACACCGCTGGCGGGCTCCTGACCCTGTTCCAACACTACCTGCAGCCATGGTTTGACGATGCTAGCATGTTCGCCTTCAACTGCGCGTTCGACCCCGTGTGCACGGATGGCGGCAACTCCTGCAGTGGTTGCGTTCAGATCGAAATCGGCTGCGAGACGTTCAACCAAGGCCTCTCCCGTGCATACATCCACGGGGGGCCTGCGAATCGTGAGGGTTCACTCCTGATCCAAAAAGGCTTTTGGGAGAGGTGATTTGGATCACCTGCCTAGGCAATACAGAAACCGCTTATGAGGTTAGCCGCCAGGATGACTTTACAGGCACCTGGAAGGAAGGCGGCTTCAAATAGGGGCTACTAGGACGGGGACTCAGGGGCACGGTGTTGGGGCCATTGGCGTAGGCAGCTAAGAACGCGTTCGTATTAGTTGATGATCTCGGAGTTCACAAATGGCACATCGCCAAGCTGAACTCATGCGTTTTTAGCTTGAGTGAGCAGTTTGTCCACAAAAGCGTCGGCCAATACCCCAATACCAGATACTGAAACGTCAGCAGGTTGCCATGTACAGCAGGGCATACCCTGTTAGAGTCGCGAATATTGCGACTCTGAGTTGCTGACGGGTGCCCTAGCTATCACCGAAGCCATTTTAGCCACCGGTCAAAGCCGCTCAAACTCCACCCATGTGAAAGAGCTTCAGCTTTCCTACCGAATTCCCGTCCTCAAAAAACTCAACAGAAACCAGGTTCCTGACACGATCCACCAGGATGAAAGCCCCCAGCAGATATCCGCACACATGCTCAGGGTGAACCTTTCCACCGAACGACCAAACGTGCTCCAAATTCCTCTTCGTCAGCGCCATGAGCCGATGGCGGTCTGACAGAACTTGCTGAGCTGTCTTGTCCGGTTTTGCCATTTCAATCGCGATCAGGTTGTCAGGCTCTTGCTCACCACGACTGTGGAGAATCAGGTCGCAGGTCACCTGAATAACCTCATATTCACCATTGATGATGGTTTTGATCTCGCCATCCTGTTTGCGGTTGTACTCAGGATCCGCAAAGTAGCCCGCGAGCTTGTAGTCCGGGAACATCGACTCGAACTGGTAACCCAATCGTGCGCAGAGATTACGCTCTGCTGCGTTGTCCCGAATGTTGGCTGCGTCTTTAACCATGAAGGCTTTTAGAGCTCGGTCGAAGAGCTCATAAAGCGCGTGTTGAGGAATTTGCATCCAGCTACTCCGCTATCGTACATCGGGATCGAGAAACGTCGCGACCAATCGGTAGATCAGGGCAACACGGGGGCCCAAATGAGTGGCAGTCCCTAAGCTTTCGCCGTTACTAACTGTTAGCCTGGGCTGATCTCTGCTCAGAGTCATTTTTCCTGGAACTGGGTTTGCCGACAAGATTTTCAAGACGGCGTGTGGGCATGTCATCTCTAGCTCCCCGCCCTGAGGATGGCCGCGTCAGTCAGCTTTCAAGCACAGGCACCCTCCCTCATCGCAGAGACTTCATACGCCAAAGACGCCGTTTGCTGGAACCGTTCAGGGCCCTGGGTGTTCAACGAATTTGATCACCCAAAGCCACTGCTTTCAGCGTTGACATCAAAAAGACGTCACCGCAAGCCTCATCCAACCCCATGTCGTAGCTCAAAGACAACCGCAATGCTCGGTGATGGCTTCACCTGACCCTCAGAGACACAGACTTGGACAAGATTTTCCATACAAAGCGGCTACCTCTAATCGCCGTCATTCACGCATTGCCCATTGCTTCGCCTGCGAATCAGCACGCTCAGCGTCCGAGGCCCAAGAATCTGCAATCAGCTCAAGCATCGCACTCGTGCGAACAAAGTTCACCGATGACTTAGCCCAATCTCGTGTTTGCTGCTCCAGGACGCGCTCCTGCTCACCTCCTTCGCCCATGTTCTTGACCACACCCCCCCGCATGTTGAATCGCTCGATCTGGATCCCGCGCTCGATCTCTTCCGATGCGAGGGTTTCGATGAGGCGTCTAACAGCTTCGTGAGGCCAAGCACCGTCCTCGTGGCTTACTGGCGCATGCGCTAATACCTGGCCGATCATTTGGTCGGTAATGGCCTCGCGATCTGACTCAACGCCTAAGCGCCGAACCTCGTGACACCAATTCAACAAAGCTTGCTCATTGACCTCTTCTCCAGACTGGCCAGGCAGCCGGTTAAGACCTTTGAGGAGACGATACGCGTTTGATGCATGCTGCCTGTCAATCTCGGAGACTTCAGATGGCTCAGCGCCTTTAGCCCTGAACACTCGACTGACCATACCCATGAAAAATTCAGGTTGCTCAAGCAGCATTCTATGAAGGGTTTTGGGTTCTTCCCGAAGCGCCTGCAGATAGATGAACTCCAAGCCCGCCACTTCATCAGTAGCAACATCAGATCGCCCCGCCAAGTCGTCAATGACCTTCTCAACATCGAAAAAGCTGGAGGTCACTGAGTTGGAGTTGTGCTCACCAACCCCAGCCTTGAGCAGGGAGATGACAAGCTGCGACGGTATGTCCTGGAGTCGGCGAGAGGCTGCGCTCAATGCAGCAGTAGGCCGATCGACCATGAGGTACTTCCTCATCGCGTACAGCAGCTCGTTTGTATCTCGGTCTAGGGGGTACGGCGCCTTCTGCGACCAGTAGGCGCGATCAATCTCATCGCCGAATGACTCGACGTATAGCCAGATTTTTAGCTCATCGGGAACGAAGGCGAATATTTGCGCAAGGCATTCGGTCGTTATACCGCTATTCGACAACGCCGTACGCGCGTCCTCCATCCATTGCTGCCTAAAACGGGACACGCCCTCTGCAAGCGAGAAGCCTGCGGCCAAATCCATCTGCTTGGAATCGCGGCCTAGGGTATTGGAAAATAGCTCCCACAACTGCTCATATGGCAACTCAAGGCGGCTAACGGTGGACATTATAAGCCGCGCATGCGCCGCACGTTCAAGGAGCGCCAAGAGCCCCTGAACGCCCCGCGCTTCATGGATTGTTCTCACCGCGACCAGTCGAGCATCTTCGACAAGCTCAACAGGGTCAGCATCCTCATCATCAACCCCTTCAACAGGCGGCATCCAATCATCGAAAAGCCAACTCTGGCTTTCCACCAACTCTTCGGGCGCGTGTTTGTCTGCCACGAACAGGAGACGCTTCAGCCTCTCCTCCGACATGGCCCAGTTAGCGTTTGAGTACTTCTGGTGTCGCTTAACCTCGACATTCAACGACTTCCAGATACTGACCCGATCCTCGCTAGAGACTTCGCCGAGTACCTCATCCAGCCGATGCGTCAGCGCACTGAACGGTGCCTCCTGAAAATGTGCCATGGCCCCAATCAGAGCCTCCCAGCGATCAGGTAACGCACCCGCTTCTTCGAGCGCGAGCGCGATAATTTTTGCTTCGCTTTCCCACACAAGCCCATAGGTCAGGTTCTCCCGATCATCACGCTCATAATCTCTGAACTTTGGCCTTGCGGTCGGGCTGCTGATGCCACCTGATCGAGGAAGCAAACTTGCCAGCAGCGGCCAAGCGATAGAGGGAACCTGCTTCACAATGCTCTGCAAAACAGCCAGCCGTCGATTCGTTCTAACTGAGGTGCAGGGAGACCAAGACAGGAATATCTCTCGCAGACTGTTGATAGGTCGGTTGGTTAGCCTGCCTCCCGGATCGAAGGCCGCGAGTTTGGCCAGGCAAACTACTGAACGCTCAAATGACGTCGCATCCCATGCAAGCACCTCAAGCGACCACAAAAGGCCACAGTGGTAGGTAACCGGGCTAAGCACACCTGGATGCTCATCAAAAATAGGCCGGATTGAAGGCGAATCGCCCTCAAGCTGACGCTCAAGGGCCTCAAGAAAAGAATTGGGCGAAGCCTCTGCGAGCAGTTGCAGGTTCTGCTCTAAACTGGCGATCAGCACAGAATTGGATGATAAGCCCGTGATCGACTGAACAAGCTCATCCACGTAGCGCTGAGGGTCTTTACCTGCAGCGGTGAAACGAGCAGGTTTGTGCAGAACAGCAATATGAAGCAAGGTTGTCAGCATCCCCTTTTTCAAATGCTCACTGTGCTCTGTCGCACTCTCGCGCTTCTTGGGGATCACAAATGCATCTTCGGCTTTCGGTGGAGCGTGCGAAGCGGCGGCTGTGTCAAAAACGGCAATCAAGGCTTCCCGGAACAGCTTGAGGTGCCGGTGCCCAATTTGGGACGCAATGTTTAGGAATACATCGACGGGCGCCCTCGTCGCCCAGAGGTTGTCTTCACGCTCAATGGGTGAGTCCGACATTTCCAGATACTTACGCAGAGTATCTTCGACATCCTCGTAATCATACCCGCTGAGCGAGCTGAGGATACTCTTGTCGTGATCTACGTCCGAGTCCCATGCTCCCGCAAGCAGCGCCGGAACCAGTTCTAGCGCACTATCTCGCCACTCGGGGTATTCCGTGTAACCGTTGGGATTGAGGCGGGCAAACACCGCCAAACTTCGGCCACAGCTACGCGCGGAATTATAGGCTTCGTTTTCAGTCATCCCCATCAGGACAAACGCTTTGCTAAGCTCGCTACTCAATGGTCGACGCAACTCGACATGGTCAATTTTTTTGTCACTCACCCCAGCACTGATGACAGTGGGCCCACGCTTCATGAGGAGCCCTGCGCTTTTACGCGCAGCTTTTCTCGGCAGGTAGATCAGATTTGAAGTGCTGGCCAGATGACGCGCAGCCTCTTCGGTTTCCACGATCAACGTGCGTGACTCTAGGAACTCTCGCACCGTATCAGGGGCCTTTCGTATTGCTGCAACAACAAAGGCAATGACCTCATCGCTGGCATCAGCAGAAAAGGCCCAACACCCATTTTCTCGGGCCAGCTTGCGCAACAGATCCTCCGCTTGGGACTCCCGTCCAGCGAGCAAGACTTCCTCCACAAGATGAGGTTTGAACAGGGAGGAAAATCCGATCCAAAATTCGTCAGTACTGAGTACCCCGGTTTGAGGGGCCAGTTGAAAATCGCGTTGAGCCCATTTGGAAGCTACTGCTGGACATTGGTGAAGCCAGTCCTCAAGCATCTGCCCGTCGATATAGATCACATGCTTCCACTGGGCAGATTTAATTTTTTCAGCTAGCCAAATCTCGACTTTCTCGCGAGGCGTATCCCACGTCCTGGGAGATACAAGCACAAGCGTATGTTCAGACCGCGCCTGCGCGCCCACTTCAGCGGTTCGCTTGTTGTAATCCTGCTCAGCCTTGCTTTTGCCGTCACCATTGGTTCCAAATTCCCAGATGGACTTACCGTTAGGAACGAATGAAGAGGCTGAGTCTGCATCCAAGTAGCCGTCGTAGCCACGAACCTGCCCCATGTCCCCGTACAGAAACCTCAGGCGCCTGACCTTCGATGCAGTGGCCCATATCATTTCTGAGACGAGCTCGGGCAACTTATTCTCTGCTTGGAGCGTATTGGCCCAGACCCCGAGTTGAAGAGCGCTAATCCATTTCAACGACACACTCCTTTCTGACGCCAATCGATAATCAGTTGAGGTCGAGGCCTGTAAGCGCGACCTCATGGCACAGGGCCACTCTACCCACGTCGCAGCCGGATGGCCAGACAGCCCAAAAGCGTCAGTGTCATGTCGCCGGGCCAGCCTGCATTCCCGATCTTCAAGTCATTGATCCAAGCGGCAAGAAGCCTTGGCGACCCAAGGTATAGGCGGTCTCCGCATAAGGGCTGGTCTGGCGAGTGCTATCCACGATAGGAACTGTAGTGGTCAACAATTCCCGGACACAGAATTGAGTTTTTCTTCCGCAATCGCTGGCGGCACGAAACCGTTGTGCTGATGCGGTCTTGTCCAGTTGTATCGCTGCATGAGATAGCGACCTATATCTTGCTCGGCCAGCGTTGTCGTCATGTAGCCCGCCGTCGGCACCCACTCCGTCTTCAAGCTACGAAACAGCCGCTCCATGGGGGCGTTGTCGTAGCAGTTTCCCCGTCGGCTCATGCTTTGCGTCATCCGATAGCGCCAGAGCCGCTGACGGAAATTACGGCTGCCATATTGGCTGCCCTGGTCGCTATGAAACAGGACACCCTGCGGCCTGCCACGCATCTCGTAAGCTCTGTCGAGCGCCTTGATGACCAAGTCGGCATCGGGCTTGGCAGACATCGCCCAGCCCGCCACTCTGCGGCTGTACAAGTCCAGGACGACGGCCAGGTAGCTCCATCGACCCTGCGTCCAGATATAGGTGATATCGCTGCACCAGACCCTGTTTGGCGCTGCAACAGTGAACTGCCGGTCGAGGATATTGGGAATGTCAGGGCGCTCAATCGTGGCCTTCTTGTACGCATGAGAACCTGGCTGCTTGCTGATCAATCCCTGTTCCTTCATCAAGCCCCGGACCTTGAAGCGCCCGACCTCGGTGCCTTCGTCCTTGAGCATGGCAACGATACTGCGACTACCGGCTGAGTCACGGCTTTGGCTGAACAGCTAGTTGATGCGGCTGCGCAGACTCACTCGGCGCACATCGATGCGACGCAGTCGTGCCAGATAGGCGTAGTAACACGATCGGGGTAGTTCGAAGACCGAACACAACAGCTGAACAGGATGACGCTTGGCCAACTGCCGAATCGACTTCAACGTCTGCGCCCGTGCTCCTCGGCCATCAAGAGCGCAGTGGCCTCCTTTAAGATTTTCTTCTCAAGCTCCAGCCGGTTGATACGGGCCTGGAGTTTCTGGATCGTCTGCTGCTCAGGCGTGAGCGCCTTGGCACTAGGCGTGATACCTCCACGCTCCAGCTGCAACTGGGCGACCTAGCGGCGTAATGCGGTCTCACCCACGTCGAGGGATTTGGCGGCCTCAGGGCAGCTGTAGCCTTGGTCGAGCACCAGGCTGGCAGCCTCGCGCTTGAAGGCAGCAGTGAAAGTACGTCGTTGTCTGATCATCGAACACCTCTACATGGCAATCATCTTCGCCTAAAAAGGTGTCCGGGGTTAGTAGACCACTACAACGAGATTTACGACGCCGAGAGCTGAAGCACACGCGGCACAGTTTGTGACGTCTTCCAAAAGGGGAATCTTCTCCACCTCAGTCCGAGCGGCTGAATTTTCCAGTCAAAAACTTTCGAGACTGAGCCTGATATCCGCTTCTTTGGCTAACTCCACAATCTGTTGGACGCGCTGGGCTTCGACGACAAAGCCTGCGTATTCGTCCCCACCCGTATTCATGTACAGGTACCGCATTCCATGTTTTTGCAGCCAAATATCAAACTCGGCCAGCACGTCAGACATCGGCTGACTACCGTCGTGCATATAGGCAAAGGGAGCCGAAATACCACTAGCCTGAGCGAGAATGGGGGCCAAATACTCAAAGCTATCGAAACCCCGAAAATCACATACCATCAATGTGAGCTGCTTTAATTTCTGGCCACGCTTATCATCGGTCAATCCTCCGTAAAGAGCCGTTTCGGGGCAGGCACCCTCTTTTAGCTTTCTTAAGATGCGCCGCTCCAGCCTTCCACGCTCTTCTCCTGGCATGCGGATAAGCAGCAGCTCCAGCAGAGACTTTAATGCACGACGCTGCTCGGGCAGCTCAGGCCTCAGTGCCTTAAAGCATTCCCTGTCACTAAGCTAAGTTGTTTCGGGCGGTGGCATAGTAAAGCGTCCACCGAATAGCCGATCCCATATTCCCATATTCCCATACGCTACAGCCAAATCTGCGTTTTTTCATCCCACGCCTTTTCGACGAACAACCTACCCTTGGTAGGTTTTGTGCCATTTCCTGTGCTAGCTTGAACGCCAACGTTGGTTTTCCACCTGCAACAGGAGGCAGAACAATGCCATTAGATCCGATACTGCTGATGGGCGGCTCCGGCGCGATCGGTCGCCAGACGGCTCAATCATTACGTGCTGCATACCCCGACCTTCCCCTGCTGATCGGCGGCCGTGACCTGGCCAAGGCGCAAAGCACCGCAACGGAAATTGGCGGTGCCGAGGGCGTGGTGATCGATCCGGCGCGGGATGATCTTGGCCTGGGCGAGCGCCAGGTCAGTGCCGTGGCCGTGTTCTATATGGATCATTCGATCGCCGGGCTGAGTTTCGCACAGGCGCGCGGCGTTCCTCACCTGAGCATCTCCTCAGGCGTTTTCGAGATAGCGCCGGAAATCGCGGCCTTCATGCACACGCCCAACGCTGCGGCGGTCGTGCTCGGTTATGAATGGCTGGTGGGCGCCACCACGGTGCCGGCGCTCGAACTGGCCAAGGCATTCAGCCGGGTACATGAGATTCGCATCGGCGCGCTCGTCGATGAAGAGGACGCTGGCGGTCCTGCGGTCGCCGCTGACTTCGAGCACTTGAACAAGATGTTGCCGGCCGCCCTCACCCGCAAGGATGGGGTCTATGTGTGGCGCGCAGGCGATGATGCCAAGGCTGTATTCCGCGCCATCGACGGTACCGAAATCCAGGCAACGGGCTTTTCATCGATAGACGTGGTGGGCTTGGCCACGGCCACCGGTGCACGCAGTGTCGAATTCAACCTGGGCAGCGGCGTGAGTTCGAGCCGGCGTGCGGGGCACGGGTTGTCGACTGAAATCATCATCGAGCTCAACGGAGAGGACCATTCAGGCCAGCAGTTGAGCACGCGGCACGCCGTTTTCCACCCCGAAGGGGCGGCGCCACTCACCGCAATCGGTGTCTCCCTGATCCTCGATCGACTTGTCGGGCTCGATGGCAAGCCGCCCACTGCGCCTGGCCTGTACTTTCCTTACCAGATTCACGACACCGACACCTACCTGGCGCGTCTCGAGCGTGAGGGTGGCCGGGTCATTGGGCTGCAGGTTCCGTGAACGCCGGTCATGGGTATCGCTGCACGCGACCACCGGCTACGGCGGTTGCGCAGCGATATTCAGGATCTGCCCGAATACCTAACGAAGGTTGCGGGCGAACAAGGCCAGCATGTCGCGCCACCCCTCCTCCGCTGCGCGTTCATCGTAGACGGGGAAGTCCGTCATCATCCAGCCATGGGCGGCGGGATAGGTTCGGGTGGTGAAGCGAACCTGGGCGTCCGCGAGCGCCTTTTCGAGCCGCTCGGCCATGGCCGCCGGGTAACTGGAGTCGTTCTCGGCGGCACCGATATACAGCTCGGCTTCAAGGGCCGCCACGTAGGTATGGGGACTATCGGGTGCATCGCTGGCCAGATTGCCGCCATGGAAGCTGGCAACCGCTGCGAATCGATCCGGCCAGGTGCCGCCGGCTGCGATCGCCATGCCGCCGCCCATGCAGAATCCGACCGCGCCGATCTTCTGCGTCAGAACACCTTCATGTGCATCGAGGTAAGCGAGAAACGCATGGGTATCCTCGACCGACTTGGCATTGTCGGTAGTCGCCATCAGCGGCCCGAGGATGGCACGCACGTCGCCCTTGAATACTTCCTTGGGGTCGAGTGGGCCATAAGGGCCGTAGCGGTAGAAGATATCGGGCAGCAGAACGGCGTAGCCGGCCTCCGACAGCCGCTCGGCCATCGCCAGTGCAGCGGGCCGAATGCCGCCCGCGTCCGGGTAAAAGATGATCGCCGGGCTTGGTCGTTCGGAAACCGGGGTAAACAGATGCACCACGCAGTTGCCATCACGCGTGGAGAGGCTGGCCTGTTCGTAAGGCATGTAGATGCTCCTTTGATCGAGTGCAGGGAAAGGCCGTGGGGCTCGCTGTGCTCAACCGCAGGCTACATGGTCACGACCATGTAGCCCGGCGTTGCGCGAAGCGATGCCCGGAACAGCTCTTTCGAACGCATCGAACCCAGGCAGTTCGCGCAACCCGTTCTGCCGTTCGTCACGGCACCCCGGCAGGCGCTAGGTAGCGATGCGAATTCCCGCAGCCTTGTATTGCGTGCGGATGGCCTCATCGATGGCATCCACGAAACGGTTGGCCGATATGGTGAGTGGCTGCCCTGCGATCCGATGCACCGCTTCCACGACCCTGGCGCGTAAGTCCCTGTTGGCGAACAGCTGAACCTGGATGATCAGGTTGCCCAGTGCGCAGAACTCGGCGATCAGCTTGCGCTGCAGTTCGAGCTCCCTGGCCATCAGATCAAGCGCCGAAATACTGCTCAGCACGGCCTCGGCCGACGCCAGTTCAGCATTGCTCAACGCGACCTTCAGCGGAATGCTCTTGAATTGGCGTAGGAACTCGTACAGCTGCTGGAGATGCGTTGTTTCATCGAACTGCAGCCAGGCGCCCAGGCCCCTGAGGGTTCCGCATTCATGGGGGTACCAGGCCTTCTCGGTGATGGCGCGCCCGCGCTCGTCCCTGCCGTGCTTTATGGTCATGTATTCCCACATCACCTTCAGCGCATTGCGTTTCCAGCGATCGACCAGCACCGGCAGCAGTTCAGCGGGGAGCATCTCCAGAACGCTGCTGGCCTCGGCCTGCAGGTGCTTGAACGCCTTGAGCAGGTCTTTCGCACACAGGGTGAGTTCCTCTCTTCGCTCCAGCAACGCCTGCACGCGCTGGCGGCGCAGTGCATCCTTCTCCGCAGCGGTGAGTCGCTTGAAATCGTTCTGGACCTGCTCATCGTCCAGCCCCAAGTGCTTGAGCGCGCAGCAGTGGCCAATCAGCACCAGTTTGTTTTCCGTGGTTTCCACCACGTAACCGCGCTGGTGAGCCGTATCGCAGCACCTGCTGTGCTTGAGGAACTGACAGCGGGCATCGGAATTGATGAGGTTGTAGGAGCGCAGCGGGCGGTGGTAGGTGTCCTTGATGAAAACGTGGCCGTACTCGATATCGAAGAGCCTGTTGAGCGCTTCCAGGGTATCGATCTCACTGATGGTCGAGGCCGTGAACACAGGGTTCTCCAGGTTGATGCTCATATACGTGGACGCGTATCGGGGCTGCAGCGGTCGTGGCTGGCGCCACTGCTGCCCCTCATATCCCCACCCTTCCCATTTGCATCTCTGCCCGCTGCAACCGTAGCCGCTGCAAGCGTTCTACCAATGAGCGATAGCGGGCCGTTTCGCTGAAGGCTTCTGCTGCCTGCTGTGAGCCGTAGATGCTCAGGTGGCCGGATTCATCGAGACCAAACGGGACGTTGTCGCGGGTCACGTCGGAGGGCGCGCCGCCGATATGGAACAGGTCGTCACGGGCCAGGAACATGATGTTGGCCACGTCGCTGACCTGTGCCTGCAGCTCGGCGTTGGCCAGGCGTGCGGACACATCTCGCTGCTTGCCGTACTTGCCGATATCGAAGGGAATGTCGAAGAGCAGCGTGCGGGCATAGCGGTCCGCAACGTTGACGTCGAAGTTGGTCGGTGTCGGCATCACGACCAGCAAGGGCGCCCTCCCCGACGTCAGCTGTATCGCATGATAGACGCCATCCATTTTCTGCTGGTTGCGGATCACGCCCCAGGAGCCGGCAAAAATGATCAGGTCGTATCGCTCGATGCCAGCCTTCAGATAGGCGCGATTCAGCTGGCACTGCTCATAGGCGCGACTGCTGGTAGGCCCGGTGAAGGCCAGGCCCTCGGAAGGAAAACACCAGTCGCTGGCCACCGATTGCACGTCGATGGACAGGGTATTGCCGATGGCATCCCAGAACGGCGCGTAGTGCCCCGCGAAGGAGTCGCCGATCAGCAGCGCCTTGAGCTCGCCGTCCCGTGCACCGAGGCGGCAGAGTTGGCCGCGATTGCCCACCGGCAGCGTGGTGATGGTCTCCACGCTGTAGAAGCACCAGCCATTGGTGATGATCGGCATCGACAATTGCGCCGAGGCCTGGCGAAAGTTGGCTGAGAGACGAACTGGAACGCCGCTGGCCACCACCGTCAGCATAGCCGCGAGCACTACGCCGAAGAGCATGCCCAGCTTGGCCGCAGGCTGGGTACGTCGTAGCAAGCCTGCGCTGCGGGTGGCGCCAAGCTCGACGAACATGTAGGAAAGATGCCCTGCCGCCAGCGACGCCAGCATGCCGATTGCCAGCCACGCTGGCTGGCTCTCCAGGCTGAAGTAATCCAGCCACACCACGATGGGCCAGTGCCACAGATATACCGAGTACGAGGTGCGCCCCAGATACTGGGCAATGCGATTATCGGTCAGCGCACATCGTTCGTGCGCGGCGGCGATGAACAACGCGCTACCCGCCACGGGGACCAACGCCAGATAACCCGGCCACAGATCCTGTTCATTGACCAGCAATGCCGCCGCCAGAACCAGCGCCAGGCCCACCCAGGCCAGCGCACGACGCTGAGTCACTGCCAGCGTCAGCGGGAACAGATACACCAGCGCGCCGGCTAGCATCTCCCAGACTCTCGCTGGCAGCAGGTAAAAGGCTCCGGATGCCGAGTGCAGCGAACCCAGTACGGCGATGACCAATGACAGCGCAGCAGCAGCAAGAATCACCCAGCGCCAGGCCGCGAGGCTGGCGAAGCGTGCCAATACGGCCAGCAAGATCGGATAAAGCAGATAGAACTGCCACTCGGTCGACAGCGACCAGGTGTGCAACAGCCACAGGTCATGAGCGCTTTCGTGAAAGTAGCCGGCCTCTTTCCAAAACAGCACATTGGAAACGAATGTCAGCGCGGCGATCACCTGTTTGCCCAGGCTGACATACTCCCCCGGCATCAGCAGGAACCACCCCACCGCAAGCATCGCCACACAGAGCACCGCCAGCGCCGGCACGATGCGTCTGCAGCGCTCCAGATAGAAGGTGGCGAAGCTGAATCGACCCGCCAGGCTGCGTGAGACGATGATCCCCGTCATGAGATAGCCCGAGATCACGAAAAACACATCCACGCCGATGAAGCCGCCCGAAACCGGCGCAACACCGAAATGAAACAGCACGACCAGCAAAACGGCCACGGCACGCAGGCCGTTGATATCCGATCTGAATTGCATACCACGACCTCCTGTCGAGCATGCGTACCTGGTGAGGGCACCACTACGTGGGTTGTGTGGAAAGTACTACCGTGGGTATCGCGGTTTACGAATTGGCCCAAGCAGCGCTGTGCGCAGGTCTGGTAGAGAGGGCATTTAACGAAAGGGAATCGGACTTCTTGGCCCGTGATGCGCGACTACGGTTCCGTGGAGTGCGCACTGCAGAGGAACATTCCTGCTCCCTCGGAGCAAGCGAATCCGCCAGCGCAGCGCCTCTGTGCGACGGGCTGTGTGGTCTGGCGCTCATTGAGCGGGATGGGGTAACCGCGAGCGGTCAGCGGGTAATGGCGGGATTTGCCCAGGGGCGCTGCCAAGGCAGGCCCTGGGAAATCGCAACACGCTGGACGGCTCGAGTCGAGCGCCCAACGCTGACGTGGATTACGGCGAGGTGGCGGTGATCTTGACCATTTCGTTGGTCACGTCCGGTAACCCGCCCTGGGCAGGAACGAAGGTTTTCAGGAGTCGGCCACCATAAGAGCCCTCGGATGCGAACCAGCTCTCGATGACGGCCAGATTCCGTCCATCCTTGCCGGACGTGGGCCCCGAGGAGATCTCGTTGGTGAACTTGCAGGTATCGAAGGTGCCCAGCGGGGTCGTGATCGTCTCTCGACCGATGTAGGTGTGTTTCTCCGTGATCTCGGACTCTACGCCCGGGCCGGCCGTGACGGTTTTACTGAGGTAGCTGACCGTAACGCTTTGCCCCGGTTGAAGATCGATCGGAACGGCCGGTGGCGGGATGTTGTAGGTAGTGACCAGTGAAGCACCGCTGCCGTGTTGGCTGCCATAGCGGATGATCTTGCCATCCACGAGGTCAACGAAGACGTAACCCGTGAAGGCGGGGGCGTTATTGATCAGCGTCGTTTGTGCCTGAACCAGCGGATTGGCATCTGCGAATGACTGACGGCCCCAGGTTTCGGTTTTGTTGTGACCCAACACGTCGGGCGCGTTGCTGATCCGCGCCTGCGTTTCGACCACACTGCCCTGGCGGAAGTCTGCCTCGGCAATGCAGGCACCCGATGACGCGTCACTTGCCGCCGATGAACCCGCGAATGCCCCGCTCCACGCCACGACCATCACAGCCGCGACGCGCGTCGTTCGCTTGAGGGAACGACGTTGCCAACTGATTTCACCCATGAAGCGCCTCTTGTCTGGCAGCAATGAACGCCCTTCGCCTGGCACTCGCTGCGCGAATCGCTCGGCTGCGTCAGGGTAAAGACAAACCATGAAAACTATCAGCAGCTCCAACAGGGCTCAATAGCACAGATGTGCTGCACCACTGCCCTCTCCGCCCACCACGCCGGATAGCCTGATCGATGAGCCGGCGAGGATTTTCAACAGTCACAGCACGCTGGCAAGAAACTCGCGCAGGCGCGGGTGTTGAGGGTTGTCGAGCAGCGTACGGGCGTCACCGCCCTCCACCACCTTGCCGTTGTCCATGAACACGATATTGTCCGCCACCTCCCGGGCAAAACCGATTTCATGGGTCACCACCACCATGGTGATGCCCGAGTGCGCCAGTTGCTTCATCGCCTGCAGCACTTCACCGACCAGTTCGGGGTCGAGGGCGGATGTCGGTTCGTCGAACAGCATCACGTCAGGCTGCATGGCCAGTGCCCGGGCGATGGCCACACGCTGCTGCTGGCCGCCGGACAGCTCGCGCGGCCAGGCGTGCGCGCGGTGCGCCAGGCCCACCTGCTCGAGCAGTTGCATGGCCCGCGCTTCCACCTCGGCACGCTTCTGACGAAGGATGCGCATCGGGGCGTCGACGATGTTCTGCAACACGGTGCGATGCGGGAACAGGTTGAATTGCTGGAACACCATGCCGATACGCTGGCGCTGCTGGGCCACGACCTTTTCCGGCAGCTCGTACAGGGCCTGGCCCTTGCGCTGGTAGCCGATCAGGGTATCGCCGACATGGATGGTGCCGCCGTCGAGCTTTTCCAGGTGGTTGATGCAGCGCAGCAGGGTCGATTTGCCGGAACCGGACGGCCCGAGAATCACCGTCACCGAGCCGGCGGCGATGTCCAGGTCGATGCCGTGCAGCACGGTGTTGCCGGAGAACTGCTTGTGCACGCCCCGCAGGCGGATGGACTCACTCATGCTTCGGACTCCTGCGTGTCCTTGTTGCGGCGCAACCAGCTGCTGCGTGCCGGGCCATTGCCGCGGCTGAACCACACTTCCACGTAATGCTGCAGCACCGACAGCACCGAGGTCATCACCAGGTACCAGGCGGTGGCCACCAGCAGCAGCGGAATCACTTCATAGGTGCGCTGATAGATGATCTGCGCCGAATAGAGCACGTCCTGCAGTGCGATCACCGACACCACCGCGGTGGTTTTAAGCTGGCCGATCACCTCGTTGCCTGCCGGCGGCAGAATGGTGCGCATGGCCTGGGGCAGCACCGTCTGGCGGAAGATCTGCCCTGGGCGATAGCCAAGCGCCTTGGCGGCTTCGAGCTGGCCCTGGCCGACACTCTGGATGCCGGCCCGGATGATCTCCGCCGCATAGGCGGACTGGTGAATGACCAGCGCCAGAACCGCCGCACTGAACGGGCTGATGATCTCGTTGGTGGCAGCGCTCCACACCTCGCCAACGAACGGCAGGCTCAGCGACAACTGCGGGTAGAGCGCGGCGATGTTGTACCAGAGGAACAGCTGCACCAGCATCGGCACGGCCCGGAAGAACCAGGTGTAACCCCAGCTGACACTGACCAGCACCGGATTGGAGGACAGGCGCATCAACGCCAGCAGCGTACCGCCGGCAAAGCCGAATACCACCGAGATGACCGTCAGCTCGATGGTCATCAGCACGCCCTTGAGGATCGACTCCTCCGTCAGGTTCTGCGCCACCACGTCCCATTCGAAACGCGGGTTGTTGACCATCGACGTGGCCACCAGCGACAGCAGCAGCAAGACGATCAGGGCGCTGAACCAGCGCCCCCAGTGACGGTGTTTGACGATGCGCAGCCCGGCGATGTCGTCGTCAGGCCGTGGGCTCATTTGATGTTTTCTTCGTTGAGGCCAGCGGACTCGACCGCACCGAAGCCGATTTCCCACTTGTCGAGAATCTGCTGGTAGGTGCCGTCCTTGATCAGCGAGTTGACCGCTGCCTGGATCGGTTTACCCAGCGCAGAGTCCTTGGCCAGGGCGATGGAAACGATGGTGTCCTCGATGGTGATCTCACCTGCCAGCTTCAGCGCCTTCACCTGGCTGGCCTGGTAGCGCAGGCCCTCGTACGGGCCGAAGAACATCGGCACACGGCCGCTGATCACCGCCTGCACGCCAGCCGGACGATCCGGGAAGATCGGCACGTTGATGGCCGGCTTGCCATCGGCCACGCAGGCTTCGCTGGCTTGCTGCAGACGGGTCACCTGAGAGGTGCCGGCACCGGCACCGACGGTCTGCCCACACAGTTCCGGGAAGGTATTGAACGGCCCCAGGTTGGCATCGCTACGGCCGATCAGCGCCAGTTTGGAGGCATTGTAGTAACCGACGAAATCCACCTGTTCGAGACGCTTGGCATTGGCGTCGATATTGGAGATCGCCGCATCGTAACGCCCGGACTTCAGGCCCGGAATGATGTTGTCGAAACCGCCGGTATCGCGCAGCTCCAGCTTCACGCCAAGGCGATCGGCAACGGCGCTGATGATGTCGATTTCACGCCCGGCCAGGGTCTTGTTGTCGGCCTGGTAGAAGGTGGTCGGCGGTGTGTTCGGGTTGGTGCCGGCGATGATGCTGCCACGCTTCTTGATCGCTTCCGGCAGGCTGTCGTGCAGCGCGGCATCGGCCTCCGGCTTGGCGGTAGCGTTGAAGGGCACACCCTTGTCGGCGGCAAAGGCGCCGGACAGTGGCAGCAGTGCGAATGCAGCAGCGGTCAGTGCAGAACGTTTCATGGCTTATTCCTTCTCGGTTGCCAGCGGGGCAACGGCGGCAAAGTTTTCTTCAACGGGGGGCAGGCCGAGGTTTTCCCGCAGCGTGCTGTATTGGTATTCGCTGCGGAACAGGCCGCGGCGTTGCAACTCGGGAATCACCAGCTCGACGAACAGTTCCAGCTGGTCAGGCAGCACGGCGGGCATGATGTTGAAACCATCGGCACCGCCCTGCTCCAGCCACAGCTGGAAGTCATCGGCGATATCTTCCGCGGTCCCGACCACCACACGGTGGCCGCGCGAGCCAGCAGCCACCGCAGCCAGTTGGCGCAGGGTCAGGTTTTCCCGGGCGGCCAGCTCGGTGAGCAGCTTGACGCGGCTCTGGCTGCCTTCGGTCGCGGGGATTTCCGGCACCGGGCCATCGAGCGGATAGGCGGTCATGTCCACCCCGAAGCGGGCGGACAGCTGCTCGATACCGTTGTCGATATCCACCAGCTCATTGAGCTGGTTCCAGACTTCCTGCGCCTGCTCGCGGGTGCGCCCGACAATCGGCATCACCCCCGGCAGAATCAGCAGGTGGTCGGCGTGGCGACCGGCGTCACGCACGAACTGCTTCTGGCTCTTGTAGAACGCCTGGCCTTCTTCCAGCGAAGACGCCGCGGTGAACACCACCTCGGCGGTTTGCGCCGCCAGTTGCTGGCCGGCAGGCGAAGAACCCGCCTCGATGATCACCGGGCGGCCCTGGGGAGAACGCGCGATGTTCAGCGGGCCCTGCACCTGGAAGTGCTTGCCCTTGTGGTTGGCCGCGTGAATCTTGCTGTCGTCGGAGTAACGGCCAGTGTCCTTCTCACGGACGATGGCGCCCTCCTCCCAGCCGTCCCACAGCTTGAAGGCCACATCGAGGAACTCGCGAGCCATTTCATAGCGGTCGGCGTGGGACGGCAGGTCTTCGCGGCTGAAATTGCGGGCCGCGTCGAGGGAAAACGACGTGACCACGTTCCAGGCGCCACGCCCGTGGCTGATGTGGTCCACCGAGCAGAGCGCGCGGGCCAGGTGGAACGGCTCATCGAAGGTCGTGGAGGCCGTGGCGGCCAGGCCGATGTGCTTGGTTTGCACGGCCAGCGCAGACAGCAGGGTCAGCGGTTCGAGGCGCGACATGGTGGACGGCAGACGATGCACGCTGGTAGCCAAGGCGTCGCCGACGAAGAACATGTCGAACTTGCCCGCTTCCGCGGTCTTGGCGATCCAGGTGAACCACTCGACATCGGTGGGCGAACCTTTTGCGCCCTCGGCACGCCAGCCACCCACGTGGTGCCCCAACGCCTGCACGAACAGACCAAGGCGTAACTGACGGGGCGACGTTTGTTGCACGGACATAACCAATCCTTATTGAAAGCCAACGAGTGAGATCAGGCGATGCAACGCGGCATCGTCTGCAAGGCGTAGATCCTGACTGATCGCGAACACCCGCTCATCAGGCAGCGATCGAAGATTCTTGTGCAGCTTGGCCTGCACGTCGGTGGGCAGTGCGGCGGTCTCCTTGCGGGTCACGCAATGGCTGTGGGAAGACCCATCGGCCATGAACAGGGTGACCCGGTGAAAGCGCAGGTCCGGGTCGAGCTCGTCCGCCGGCGCATTCAGGTCCGGCACGCGGCTCACCCGCGCAGCCAGTGCGGCAATGGTCGGCTCGACCGCTGCCTCGCCGTAGCGTTCGAGGGACACCGCACCGTTGATCAGCGCATCGGCGATCACGTACTCCAGGCTGAAGCGCGCCTCCACGCCATTGACCGGCGCGATGATGTTCGGCGCGGTATCGGCCCCCGGCGGGAAGCTCACTTCGATGCGCTGCACGGCGTCCAGTTCAGTGTCGATCCGCTCGCGCAACACGAACGCCGCCTCGGCAGCGCTGTGGGTGCCGCCGCAGGTGGGGTAACGCTTGAACTCCAGCCCCGGCGCGATGATCCGCCATGGCTCGCCCCAGCCCGCCAGCAGGTCAGCCGGCTGGGCCACGCCGAACCCGAGCGTGGCGAGAAACGCCTCCAGCACCCCTTGGCGCTGCGCCGCGAACCCGCTACGGGCCAGCTCGACGCTGTTGACCGCACTGCGCGCCGCATAGCCGGCATGCAGCGCCTTGGCAGCAGAGCCGAACTGGGCGCGCAGCCCCGAAGCCTGAGTAGCGGCAAGGCCGATGGCGACCTCGGTCTGCTCCAGGGGCAGGCGCAGCAGGCGGCAGGCAGCACCGGCGGCGGCAATCCCCCCCAGGGTCGCGGTACTGTGCAAGCCAGCCGCGTAATGACGGGTGCCAATGGCCTTGCCCAAGCGGCCGGCCAGTTCCACGCCGACCACATAGGCATCGAGAAAATCGTCAGACGCCTGGCCCGGATAGCGTCCGCTCAACGCCAGCAGTGTGGAGAGCACCACCGTGGAGGGGTGCCCGCGAAACGTCGCGTGATAGTCGTCGAAGTCCAGCGCATGGCTCATGTAACCCAGCTGCAGCGCCTGGTTCTCCGTACTGCCCGCTGCGGGGAACACGTCGCGAACAGGCACCAGCCCGGAATCGGCAAGCACGCCGAGCTGCACAGGCAACAGGCAGGCAAAGTAATCCATCACCCCTTCACGGGCATGCTGACGTTCACGTTCACCTGGATGGATGTCGAAAAGCGCCTTGGCCAACCGGCCGCTAAGGGAAGTGTTCAAAAGGCACCTTTAAAAGTAAGGCTTTGACCTACATCAAGATTTTTTAACCACCGGGCATTTTCCTTGCCTGTGAAAAGCGCCGCAAATATCCAAAAGCTATTTGCTTAGCGCCAAAAGACATAACCAATGAAGCGCAGCCACAACCTCGGCAGGGCGTCGGACTAACCGGCACGGCATGCCGAGCGCCTTCGATCCCATCGCCATTTCATGTCAGGATCGCCCCTGGGTCTCGCTGCGCTCGACCACATCCTGCAGGGCCGTGCCAGTCGCATTTGCTGTGCTTAGGGACTACCCTAGCGCTATATGGCCGAACGGAGCCAACATGGCGGACACACCACAAGCCACTGGTCTACGGCTACCAGCGGATGCCCCTCTCGTAAGAAAACTCGGTCACGAGCTCATCGAATTCCTGCCGGTGGGCGTTTACCTGTGTAACGCCGCTGGCAATCTGGTCACCTACAACCCTAAAGCGGCAGAGATCTGGGGCGAATCGCCAGACCTGAGCAAAGGGCCCGTCATGTACTCGGGCGCATACCGTCTGCGCAACGAAGATGGGGTTCACATCCCCCACGACCAGTCCCCCCTGGCTGCGGTCCTGCTCACCCAGAAGGCGGTTACCAACCTGCGACTGGTGGTCGAACGGCGTGACGGCAGCCAGATTCCAATCCTCGCCAATATCGTGCCGCTGTTTGGCAACGATGGCGCCATGCTTGGCTTCATGAACAGCGTTCAGGATCTGCGTCAGCACGCTGCACAGGCGCAAGCGCAAGACAACCTGCAAAGCGCGCTGTTCCAGGCGCAGAAGATGGAGCTGGCCGGCAAGGTCGACAGCAGCGTCGGCAAGGACTTCACCAATCAACTGACCAGCCTGTCGATGAGCCTGTCATTGATGGAGAAGGAAATACTCAGCGGCGGGTCCGAGCAACTGCGCGCCTACTACACGCTGTGCAAGGAAGCCACGGATCGCATCACGGTGATGGCCGAGGAGCTGCTGCTGGTCGCACGCACACGCCGCAGAAAGCTCCAGCGAGTCGATCCCAACCAGATTCTGCTCGGCATGAGCGCGTTGATCGGCAATGAGGTTGGCGAGCAGATCGCCGTCGATCTCAAGCTGGCGTCGGACACCTCCTTTCTCAAGGCCAACAGGCAGCACCTCGAAAGTGCCATTCTCAACCTGGTGGTGAATGCGCGAGAGGCGATGCCTCAGGGCGGCGTGTTGACCCTGAGCACCGCCAATGCACACCTCGACCGCAGCAATTTCCCCCACCACAACGCCAATTTCAGACCGGGTCGCTATGTGGTGATCGATATTGCCGACAACGGCACCGGCATCGCGCCCCACGTGCTGGAACACATCTTCACCCCCTTCTACACGACCAAGGCGGCTGACAAGAGCCCAGGCCTGGGGCTGACGATGGTGAAGGGCCTGGTCACCGACATGAATGGCCAGATGGTCGTGGAGAGTCGGCTGAACGAGGGCACCAGCGTCAAGCTGTACTTCCCCTGCTATGGCACCGAGCACTCCCTGGCGGTCAAGGGAAGCGAAGAAGGCTGAGCCCGTGAGCGGATGGCTAGCGACGCCTCCGCTTGCGGCTGCCGATTTCGATCCAGGTCGGCGCGTGATCGCTCGGGTGCTCCTCACCGCGAACCCAGGTATCCACTCCGGCAGATTCGAGATAGGGAGCCAGAGCGGGGTTGAGCAGCAGATGATCGATGCGCAACCCCGAATTGGTCTGCCAGTGGCGCCTGAAGTAATCCCAGAAAGTGAAGATCTGTTCGCGGGGATGAAGATGGCGAACCGCATCCACCCAGCCCTGATCCAGCAGCCGCTGGTAGCACTCACGGCTTTCCGGCTGCAGCAAGGCATCCTTCAACCATGAGCGGGTGTTGTAGATGTCGACGTCGGTCGGCACCACATTGAAGTCGCCGGCGAGCACCACCGGGTGTTCGAGGGCCTGAAGGGTCTGGGCATGCTCGATCAGGTGCTCGAACCAGGCGAGCTTGTAGTCGAACTTCGGACCTGGGCGTGGATTGCCGTTCGGCAGGTACAGGCAGGCCACCACCACACCATGCGCCGCTGCCTCGATGTAGCGAGCCTGCTTGTCCCATTCCGCGCCCGGCAAGACTCTGCGAATTTCCAGGGGCTGCGCATCGCGCGCCAGGATCGCCACGCCATTCCAGGCAGTTTGCCCCTGATACACCACGCCATACCCCGCCGCCTCGATGTCCTTGGCCGGAAACGATTTGTCAGGCGTCTTCAGTTCCTGCAGACAGACGACATCCGGCGCCTCGCGCGCCAGCCAGGCCAGCAGGTTCGGAAACCGCGCGTTGAGGCCATTGATATTGAAGGTGGCGATCCGCAGGCGCTTCATCGTGTCGTCCTGATCATTCGTCGTAGACGTATGACCCGTTGCGGCAGGGTTCAGTCAGGAAGAATGATCCGGGTGTCAGCGGGCGTTTTCGGCGAGGTCCGAATCAACCGGAGGTGGCGGCTCGATGACGGCCTGATTGGTAATACCGAAGGGCACATGCACCGAGGGAGCGACCGCACTCGCTGACTTGAGATGCCCTGGCTGATCGTCGAAGAATATGTGCGGTTTCAACACCGCGAGCACTCGTCCCTTCTCGATTCCGCCGAGGAAGAATGCGTCGTTCGCCATCACGCCCCAGCTTTTCAGGGTGGTCATCGCACGCTCGTGGGAGGGTGCATTCCGGGCAGTGACGATCGAGACGCGAATCCGGTTCTCATAGCCAGGATTGAGCTTCTTGTGTTGCTCTTCTACTGACTGGATCTTCGAGATCCTGACCATGAACTCTTTCAATGGCCCTGGGTGATGGGGCTGCATCACGTTCTTGACTTCGTGAGCGTGAAACTCGGTCAAACCCGCTGACTGCATGACCGCCTCGGCTTCATCACCTGCCAGCACGCCATCGAAGTCGAACGCAATACGCAGGCTTTGGTCGGTCTCGTCATCGTCGAACCTGGACTCGAGCATCTGCCCCGCTGGGTAACCGGCCTTGATTGCCGACTCGACATCGGTTTTGTCACCCGACAGAAACAGCGCGATGTTCAGAGCAGGAATGTATTCATAGGGTGACTTGCCCTGCATGAAAATGGCTCGGGTCATCGGCAACCCGTAGTGCTCGATGGTCTTCATCACGCGTAACCCAGTGTCCGGGTCGTTCTTCGAGAGCAACACCACCTCTACCAGGGGGTCGGCCGGATCGGCGCTGAGGTCATTGAGCGATAACAACCGCTTGATGAAGGGGTAGGCAATGCCTTTGGGCAACGGGTTATCCAGATTCAGCTCCTGGAATTTCCGGTAATTCTCTTCACCCTGGCTCTGGAATACCGAGTCCGACTCCTGCAGGTCGAAGACAGCACTGGAAGCGACGCCGATTACCAGGCGGCCATCTAATTCATAAGGCACGTTGCACTCCTGAAGCACAAATGAATCCGGGAGCAATAGCGATGAGCCGCCAAGAGCCCATGAGGAAACGCCCTGCAGAGCGCTTTCCTAGCGCCCAACCCTCTGCGCCAGTGCCGCCAGCATCGTGGTGGTGTAGCCCTGCTCGCCTTCCGGCAGTTTGCGGAAGTGTTCGAGCAGGTCCTGCTCGGCGCCGCTGATGCTGTTCGCGGCCGCGGGCCGGCGCTCGCCGGTCACCACGTACAACACATCCACGCCCAGGCGCTCCACGGCGGCCAGGTAGAAGGCGTCCGGGGCGCCGGCGCCTTTTTCGTAGTTGATCTGAGTGGTTTTGCCCACGCCGCCGACAGCCCCCATATCGGTCTGGTTGAGACCCAGGCGCGAGCGTTCTTCCTTGAGACGAATTCCAATTGTCAAATCAAAGCACCAATTGTCAACTTATTGAACCCGTAAATTTGACTGGTCCATTTTAATGGACCATGCTTACCGCTCATCACCACATGCAATGGCACGAATCCACACCACTATGCCGACGCCTGCCTTACCGGGCAAGGGTTCGAGGCCACAATTGGCCGTTCCGGAAAGGGGGGGCTGAAAACTAGGCAACCAGGCATGTAAACCTATGGCGCTCAAGCGTTGAGCGCAGCCGGCAGGATCCGTCATCACCGCAATGACGGCGTTTCGAGATGTTCGAGGAGCATAAGGAAATGCACTATTCAGCGTGTACAACAGGGCACCCCTTTGCCCGCGAAACCGGCCTTACCACCTCCGCACAGGAGGTGCGCCATGACTGAGCCACGCAGCCGCGTTGTTCGATTCCCCCGGCGGCACAGCCCTATCCCCAAGAACTACGTCCCACCTCGCGATGCCCAGGGCGATGCCGAGCTGCGTGCAGGCATGCTGACCGATCTGTTCGACGAACTGATCAGCAAGAAAGGCGAGTATCCGGAAGGGCTGCAGGTGCTCGCGGCATCGTTGTTCGGCAAGGACCTGCTCGATGAGATGGTGGTGCTCTACCGCCAGGCGCTGAGTGAAGCACGGGGAGATGACGACCCCGAGTGAACCGCCCTGCTCTACCAGAGGCCTGCGAGCTGGCACCTGAGCCCGGGTTACGCACGGAAATCCAGCAGGCACTTCACCGGCTCGCGGGCGTCAGAACCGGAACGGCTCACGTTCAGAAAGGCAACCCTATGTCCGCAATCCTCAAACAGCTACAGGGTGACGATATCCCGGCTGAATACCGCCACCCCGATCGAGACACCCTGTTCCAGGTCGTTGCCGATAATGGCGAGGCGTTCATGTTCACCAGTGAGCTGGATGCGGCTGCCAAGGTGGTCGAGCTTACCGAGCGCGAGGCAAAGCCCTAGGCCGCTGGCCTGAAGCTTCTACGCGCGCTAGTTACTCAGGCCCGCTGGTGTCGTAGCGACCCGCCATCTCGGCCAGTGCATGGACCATGGTGCTGGTGTGCTTGCGCTGATCATTTTCCAGCCGCCTGAAATCCTCTAGAAGCCTGGCCTCAAGAGGCGAGATGCTGTCGGCACGCTCCAGTTTGTGCTCACCGGTGATGACATAGAGAACGTCTACACCTGCATCTACAACAGCAGCAAGGTAAGCGGCATCAGGAAAGCGCGTACCGTTTTCGTACTTGCCTTGTGCATTGGCTTTGACGCCACCCAGCTCACCAAAAACAACCTGCGACATTCCCAGTCGCTCACGTTCTTCGCGCAGGCGAACTCCAATACCAGTCATTTGAATAGAATTCCTTATTGACACCACTCTATTGAATGGTAATCTCCTAGTTACTGGATGCTTTTGAATGGACTCGAATGATGCATGCCACCCGTACCTCAGCACAAGCAAGGGCGTGGATCGACGTTACTTCGGCAAAAGGCTTTGCCGAGGTGACCATCCTCGATCTGCACGCCGATCATCTCGCCCAACCTCTTTTGTTCGACGAAGAATCGATCACTTGGGAGGGATGTCATGACTGATTCGCGCCCTCCCATCCCCCCCTTCCCCGGCCGAAAACGCCCCACTCCCAGGCCCGGCAGCCAATCACTCGATGCCCAGAGCGAAGCCGAGCAACGCGCGGACCTGCTGCTCTGTCTGTTCAACGAGCTGCTCGGCAAGAAGAACGAACGCACCGACAGCCTCGAGATACGCGTGGCTTATCTGTTCGGCAAGGACCTGGTCGAGGAACTGGTCGCCCTCTATCGCCAGGCGCTGCGTGAAGCGCGAGATGGCCACGACGGTGCCTGAATGGCCCAGTGGGCGTCGCTGGCAGGGGTATCGGCACGCGGTACCCCAGGCCCGCGAGAACGGTACAGGAGTCTGATCGGAGCACCTTACATACCGAGCGATAATGCAATAACATAACATTTCAAGTTACGTTAGCTCGGAAGCGAATGATCATGCATAGACGTCAACTACTGCACTTCGCCCTGGCCGGTATCACCCTCCCCTGGGCCTTGGCCGCATCCGCCTCGCAGAAAATCCTCCACGCTCGCGCATGGGACGATGGAGAGAAACTGAGGCTGGTATTCGAATTGAGCGGCCCGGCCAAATACCAGATTTTCTCCCTGAAGGCCCCGGAGCGACTGGTCGTGGATCTCACCGATACGGGCATTCTCACCAGCCTCGACGAGCTGTCCGTCGGCAGCCGGGTGGTCAGCGCCATTCGCAGCGGCGCTCAGTCGGCTGGCACGCGCATCGTGCTCGATCTGAAGCAGCCTGCCCGGGTGGAAAGCTTCCTCCTGGGCCCAGCCGGCAGTGAGGGCCACCGGCTGGTCGTGGACCTGCACGGCAACGCCCCCGTCACGCACAGAGTCGCCGAGCAGCAGCCCGCCGACAATCGCTCGCTGCGGGACGTGGTAGTGGTGATCGACGCCGGGCACGGTGGCAAGGACCCTGGCGCCCTGGGCAGCCAGGGCGAGCAGGAAAAGGTCGTGGCCCTTGCCATCGCCAGGCTGCTCGCGCAGAAGCTCAACCGCCAGCGTGGCTTCAAGGCGCAACTCGTGCGCAACCAGGATGTATTCGTTCCGTTGCGAAAACGGGTAGAAGTCGCGCGCCGCCACAACGCCGACATCTTCATTTCCGTGCATGCCGACGCCGCGCCCCGCAAGAGCGCATCGGGAGCCTCGGTATTCGCCCTGTCGGAAAATGGCGCCACCTCGACCACCGCACGCTGGATGGCCGAGCGTGAAAACAGCGCGGACCTGCTCGGCGCCAGGGATCTGCTTTCGCTCAAGAACAAGGACCCGGTGCTGGCCGGGGTACTGCTGGACATGTCACTGACGTCCACCATCACCACCAGCCTGGATCTGGGCAAGACCATTCTCGATGATGTCGGCAAGGTTGCCGGCGTCCATCAGAAACGCGTCGAACAGGCAGGTTTTGCCGTTCTGAAGTCGCCGGACATTCCCTCGATCCTGGTGGAAACCGGCTTCATCTCGAACCCCGCCGATTGCCGCAAGCTCTGCGACCCTCTCCACCAGAAGCGCGTCGCCGACGCCATTTGCAACGGCGTGCAGAAACACTTCGCAGCTCGCCCTCCGGTGGGCACCTTCCTCGCCAGCCAGAAAGAAAGGTCCGTCAGCTGAGCGCTGTCAGCTAGGCATCAGTCCCCCAAGGCAAGTGGCCAGCCGCGTGCATCCCGAACATGGGAGGCATTCGGCTGGTATCGATAAATAGCCATGCGCCACTATACTGAGGAATCCAACGCACGATCGAATCACGCGCATTGAATGGGAAGTGACCTATGCTGGCAGGCGGACCGCTGCACGTCGCCACACGCCTGGACAAGTGGATCAATACTACGCTGGTGGTTGTCAGCCTGGGCATTGTGCTGAGTTTTACGCTGATCGTTACCGACTTCTATCGCACCTACCGGGCACAGGCAAAAACCCTTACGCAACTGAGCGTATTCGAAGAAGCATTGCGCACCATGGAAGCCATATCCGCCGAGCGAGGGCCTACCAACGGCATGCTCGGCGGCCTCGGTGGAGATCCGCAGCGACTGCAGCGTGCCCGAACCCTGAGCGACGAGCGGCTCGGCTCTCTCGAGGTGGCGATTTCCGGCTGCCTACCCTGCGAAGCATTGCCCTACCCCGTAGCGGAAATAAGCCAAGCCCTGGAGCGCGCGCGCGGACGCGTCGACAGTCTGCTGTCGCAGCCGGTCGGGCAGCGCGACCCGGCGAGCCTCGCGGAGGCCGTCTCGGCCATGATCGCGGCAACGGAGCGGATGTTCCCACTCGTCGATTGGTTTGCCCGCGACATGGTTCGCCGCACCCCGCAGATCGGTGCCACGCTGTACAACACCTATTGGGCTGCACGGCTGAGAGAGGTCGCTGGCCGCTGGGGCTCACAGCTGACCCCGGCGCTGGCCGAGCAGCGCCCTCTGCACGCTGCGGAAATTCGCCAGTTGCAGCTCACGGAGGGCCGCCTCGAACAATTGCAGGTGCAGCTCGGCCTCGGCATGAACAATCTGCCGAACCACTTCAGTGGCGCGGCCACACGCGAGTTGAAGACTGCCTATGCAAGCATGCAACAGGCGTATAACCGTGAAGGAATGGAGTTGCACCGTAACGTGATGGATGCCCTGGCCCGGCACACGGCACCAACCCCGGCCGCATTCGCGGAGCGCTATGTGCCGCACATGGCCAGCATCATCGCCTTGCGTGACACCACCTTGCGCCTGACCAAGACCGACCTGCAGCGCACGACTCGAACATCGATGACCCACCTGCTGCTGGTTGCCGGCTCGGGATTCGCGCTCCTGCTGCTACTGGCTGCCGGCTATCTGTGGCTCAGGCGGCGGGTAATCAAACCGCTGCTGCTGGGTACGCACAGGATCATGACGCTCATCGATTCGCACAGCACGGCGCTCCCGGTCTCGGCGGACGATGGCTACAGCGTGTTCGAGACCCTGCAGGAGCTCGAGCGTCAGTTGCGGCAGGCCCACGTGGTGCGTCGTGAACGTGATGAACTGATCGCCGAACTGAAGGCCAACGCGGAAACCGATCACCTTACCGGGCTACCGAATCGCCGCGCCTTCGACCGCTTGTTCCAGGCGCCCGCACAGGACGACAGCCGCCAACGCGCGATCATCCTGTTCGATATCGACCACTTCAAGCGCGTCAACGACACCTATGGGCACCCGGCTGGAGACAGGCTCCTGCAGCTCATCGCCGCGCGCTGCCAGGCGCAGATCCGTGGAGAGGAGCGCATCGCCAGAATTGGTGGTGAAGAGTTCGCCATCCAGTTGTGGCTATCGAGCGCCGAGGCTGCCCTGCACTTCGCCGAGCGCATACGCGGTGCCATCAGCGAAGCGCCGTTCGATCTCGGCCTGGATCACCCCATCGCCGTGACGGCGAGTTTCGGTGTCGCGCTGGCGAGCCAGGCTGAGGACGATGATGTCGAGACGCTGCGCGCCCTGGCCGACGAGGCGCTCTACAAAGCCAAACGCAATGGCCGCAACCGCAGCGAGCTGGCCATCTAGGTCGATCGCCATGCCCCTTGCGCTTCGGCCGTGCAGGTAAGCCGGCGTCAGGCGAACGGCAGCACCACTCGCACTTCCAGGCCGCCCTGCTTGCGGTTGCGCAGCGTCAGGCTGCCGCCGTGCTCGAGTACCGTGGCACGGGCGGCCGACAGGCCCAGGCCAACGCCACCGGTGTGTTTGTTGCGCGAGCCTTCGATGCGGAAGAAGGGTTTGAAGACCTCCTCCTGATGCTCTTCGGCGATGCCCGGCCCGCGGTCCAGCACGCGGATCTCCACCGCATGCGCGCCCTCTCCCAGCTCGATGAGCGGTTCATGGCCGTACTTGATGGCATTGTCCAGCAGGTTGGTGAGCATGCGTTTGATGCCAATCGGGCGACCCACGTACACCACCCGGCTCGGGCCGCGCAGTTGCACCTCCAGGCCTGCATCCTTGTAGTCGTCGACCACGGTGTGCAGCAGTTCGGCGAGGTCGAAGGCGGTCGCCGGTTCAAGGCGGGCGTCGTCGCGGAAGAACTCCAGGGCGCTGTTGACCATGGCCTGCATCTCGTCCACATCGCGGAACAGTTTGGCCTGCTGGTCGGGGTCTTCGACGAACTCGCCGCGCAGGCGCATGCGCGTCAGCGGCGCACGCAGGTCGTGGGAGATGGCGGCGAGCATCTGCGTGCGATCGTTGATGAAGTGCTGCAGCTGGGCCTGCATGGCGTTGAAGGCGACGATGGCCTGGCGGATTTCCTGTGGCCCTTCGACGGCAATCGGCGGCGCGCGAAAGTCGCTGCCGAAGCGCCGCGCGCCACGGGCGAAGCGCTCCAGGGGCGCGGCCAGATGGCGGGTGGCGACCAGTGCGACGACGATGGTCGAAAGCAGGACCAACGCGATGATGACAAGGCTGCGCGGCAGCTCGTCGAGGCCCCAGTTGCGGGTCAAAGCCGAGAACTTCACCCAGGAACCATCACGCAACTCGACCAGCAGGGCGTATCCCGCGCGCGGGTCATCGGCCGGCCAGTCGGCTGGCTCGTAACCGACGATCCTGGCGCTGGGGTTGCGCAACTGGTTGCGCAGAAAGTCCTCGCCGGAGCGAAAGTCCGCGTCGTCGTCCGGCGCGGGCACCCCGGCATCGTCGAAACGGCTTAGCCAGGTGGTGGTGTAGACCTCGTCACTGGCGGACCTGGCAATCGACGGCCGTTGCTCGGGTGGCGCTTCGTCGATGATGCGGCTGATGCTGGCCAGGCTTTCCAGCAGGCCGGTTTGCAGCAGGGGTGGCCGTGCCCAGACTCCCGCCAGCTGGCTGAGCAGCCAGGTCAACAACAATGCGGTGAGCATCGCCGCCGTGGTGGTCAGGGCGATCCAGCGGGCCACGGTATCGCTGGGGCGATTGAGCCTTTCCAGCAGTTTCATCGTTTCACCAGCACGCTGGGGGTGAACAGGTAGCCGCTGTTGCGCACGGTACGAATCATCGGTGAAGCGCTGACATCGCCCTCCAGCTTGCGGCGCAGGCGGCTGACCTGCACGTCGATGCTGCGGTCGAAGGCCTCGAAGGCTTCGCCACGGGTCATGTCGAGCAGTTGCTGGCGGCTCAGCACCCGGCGCGGATGTTCGGCGAACACCAGAAGCAGTTCAAATTCGCCGCCGGAGAGCGGAATCATCACCTTGTCCGGCGAGCGCAGCTCACGGCGGGTGACGTCCAGCTGCCAGCCGGCGAACTCCAGGGTTGGCCGCGGCTTGTCGTTCAGCACGCTCTTGACCTCCCCCGTTCGGCGCAGCACCGCCCTTACCCGGGCGAGCAGCTCGCGGGCGTCGAAGGGCTTGGTCAGGTAGTCGTCGGCGCCGAGCTCCAGGCCCACCACGCGGTCGCTGAGTTCGCCCATGGCGGTGAGCATGATCACCGCCACCGCGTGCTGGCTGCGCAGGCGCTGGCAGAGCACCAGGCCGCTTTCGCCGGGCAGCATGACGTCGAGGATGACCAGATCCGGCAACTGCCGCTCCATCGCCTGCCACAGGCTGTCGCCGTCGGTTGCCACATCGACGCAATAGCCGTGTTGCTCGAGGAATTTCTTCAGCAGGGCGAGGACTTCGAGGTCATCGTCGACAAGCAGTAAATGGATCACGCAAGGCTCTCTGCCGGCAGGTTCTGGAGCGGCTATCTAAAACCATTGGCGCGGGCGCGTCATATATTTCAATCCGGCAATAAAGCTGCGCTGTCGCAACAGTTGAGACATTCCCGAGCAAAACCTCGGAGGCAGCATGGGTGCAGTCCCCATCGAGGTTTCAGCATGCCGACCATCACTGTCGTTACCCCCTTCGTCCGCTCCCTTTCGCTCGCCGCTGCCGTAGCGCTTGCAGGTGGCTGCGCGAGCTCGCCACCCGCCAGCAGCGGTGCCGCCTGCCAGGCGGCCACCTACGAACCTCGCGACCCTGCCGAGCCGGTCAACCGCGGCATCTTCGCCTTCAACAGGACGGTGGACGACTACGTGCTGTCACCGGTCGCCCGCGGCTATCGGCACCTGCCCGGTTTCGTGCAGAGCGGCGTGCACAACTTCGTGGCCAACTTCGGCGAGCCCAAGGTGTTCATCAACGACCTCCTGCAGGGCAACGGTCGGCGCTCGGTGACCACGGTGGGCCGTTTCGCGCTCAACACCACGGTGGGCATCGTTGGTCTGGTGGATGTGTCCGGGCGGCTGGGCATGGAGCGCCACGACGCCGACTTCGGCCAGACCTTCGGTGTATGGAATATCGCCAACGGCCCCATCGTCGAACTGCCACTGCTGGGCACCGGCAACCTGCGCGACGCCACGGGCAAGGTGCTGAGCTTCGCGGTGTCGCCGTTCGGCAGCAACAGCGATACGGTGCAAACCCTCAGCACGGTGGATACCGTCGGCGGCATCGTCGATGGCCGCGCGGAGGCCCTGCCGCTGACCGACGAGCTGAGAAAGGAGCCCGACTATTACGTGGCGCTGCGTAACGCCGTGGCCGAGCGCCGGGCGCACTTCGTGAGCGAAGGGAAACTCGGTGCCGAGCTGGACCTGGCTCATGGCTGCGACAATGGGGTGCAATGATGAACAACGACGACGTGCTGCTTCTGCATCGACGAATAAGAACGCCGGACCAGGCGTCGCTGCACTGCCGCGAACTCGAGCTGCGCCTCGACGCCGATGGCCGCCACCTGGTGCTCAGCCGCTATACCGAGCTGTATTGCGAAGACCAGTCCATCTGGGGTGCCACACGCGACCACAAGGTGCCCCTGGTCAGCCTGCTGCGCTGGATGATCAGCCAGGGGCACGGGCCCGAGACCGCCGTGGTGGACAAAAAGAGCGTTGTCCAGCCGTCGTCCTGCCAGCTTGTCGTGGGCTCGGTGGGCTGAAGCCCACCCTACCTGTGCCCCTCTCCCGCCGTAGGGCGGATCGGGGCGCGTAGCTGACGCGATCCCCATTCGGGACGCGTGTAGGGTGGGCTTCAGCCCACCACCTGGTCTAGCCGCGCCTGCAACTCGGCGCGCCGTGCGGCATCGGCGGCTTCCTTGTTCTGCAGGCGTTCCAGCAAGTCCGCGGCCTGTTCGGCCGCGAGCACGTAGATGCCATCGTCGTCGGCCACCAGCAAATTGCCGGGGTGCACATCGACGCCGCGGATGGTCACCGGTACGTTCACCGCGCCGTGCTCACCGAGGGAGCGAGTGGTGTAGGCACTGACGCCGCTGCAGAAGATCGGCAGGCCAAGCGCTCGCAGGGCGCGCACGTCGGTCACCGGGCCGTCGATCACCACGGCGGCCAGGCCCTTGATGCGCGCGGCGATGGTACGCAGTTCCCCCCAGCAGGCGCAGCCCTGCTCGCCCTGGTTGGCGACCACCAGCACATCACCGGGCTGGCTGGCGATCAGGGCGTCGCGCAGCACGCTGCCATCTGGCGCGTGGATCTGCACGGTGGTGACACGGCCAACGACGTGCACGTCGCCCACCAGCGGTGGCAGGCCGTGAATGTGGCCCTCACGCAGAAAGTGGCCGATGGTCGACGCGGCGATGCCTCGGTAGGCATCGAGCAGTGCAACGGGAATGCTGTTGGCTGATGCTGCGAACGTCATCTGGCGGCCCTCGGGCGGATCAATGGGCAGGTCGAGCAATACTCCACCGGATCGCTGGCCTGGTAGTAGAAACAGCAGGTCCTGCGAAAGCGCACGGCGCGCGCGCCGTCGTCGACCAGCGTCAGCGGCCGGTTGAAGTGTTTGAGCGGGTTGTAGTCGAGGCCGAACACGCTGCCCGGCGCCTGCGCCGTCAGCCAGTGAAAGTCCTCGACACAGCGCCGGCCGGTTTCGGCGCAGTCGAGCTTGGCCAGGCGCCGCTCGTACAGTGAGTACACCCGCACCGCAGTGTTTTCCCAGAGGATGCGCCGCGATACGCCCGTGACGCCGTAGAAGGTATCCCACAGGGGCTGCAGCAGCCCGGCGAACAGCTGCGTGGCCACGGCCTCGCGCCAGTCATCACGAGCGCCCGGCTCGGGCCGGCTGACCGCCAGGCTGTGCAGCGGCAGCGACGACGTCCACACACCGTCGTCGTGGCCATACTCGATGAAGGTGTTGGCCAGCGACAGTTGCAGGCCCTTGTCGTAAGCCGACATGGCGTACAGACAGGCGCCGGTGAGCAGGAACGACAGGCGCTTGCCCAGCAGGGAGGCGGTGATGCGCCGTGACGGCGAAAGGATCACCGGCCCGAGCTGATCCAGCAGCGCGATACAGGTGGTTTCGTCCAGCAACTCGGCAGCCGGCAGGCTGCGTCCACGGTCGCGTTCCTCCTCGCGGCGCAGTCGCAGCGCGACTGACAGGCTGGCCCATTCGGCGTCGCTGAAGCTCATCGCGGAATGTCCCGGCCAAAGGGGATGCACAGCGGCGTATGGAAGAACGGGTCGGGAATGATCCGGCAATCCAGATCGAACACCGTCTTGACCAGCGCCTCGGTGAGAATGTCCGCCGGGCGGCCCTGAGCATAGGCGGTGCGCTGATGCACGGCGACCATGTGATCGGCGTAACGGCAGGCCAGGTTGAGGTCGTGGAGCACCATGACGATGGTCTTGCCCTCCTGACGGTTGAGCTCGCGCAGCAGGTCGAGCACTTCGATCTGATGGGCCAGGTCGAGAAAGGTGGTCGGCTCGTCGAGCAGCACCAGCTCGGTTTCCTGGGCCAGGGTCATGGCGATCCAGGCGCGTTGCCGCTGGCCGCCGGACAAGGCGTCCACCGGACGTTCGGCCAGCTCATCCAGGCCGGTGCGGTTCAGGGCACGGGCCACCACGGCCTCGTCTTCGGCGGACCATTGCTGCATCCAGCTCTGGTACGGATAACGCCCCAGAGCGACCAGCTGGCGCACGCTGATGCCCTCGGGCGGCACCGGCATCTGCGGCAGGATCGCCAGCTCCCGGGCCACGGCGGCGGTCGGCTTGCGCTGGATGTCGGCGCCATTGAGGATCACCGTCCCCGACTGGGGCTTTAGCAACCGCGCAAAGGACTTGAGCAGCGTGCTCTTGCCACAGCCGTTGCTGCCGATCAGCACCGAGACCTGGCCGCGTGGCAATTCCAGGTCCAGGCAATCGATGATGGTCTGGCGTTGATACGCCAGGGTCAGGTTGCGGCTCGCAATCGCGGTCATGTCGATGATTCCTCACTGCCGCTGTTTGATCAGCAGGTACAGAAAATAGGGGGTGCCGAACACGGCGACGAAGATGCCGGCAGGCAGGTCCAGCGGCAGAAACAGGGTGCGTCCCGCCAGGTCGGCGAGCATCACCAGGTTGGCGCCGACCAACGCCGCCATGCAGGCCTGGGCGGCGAAGCCGATGGGGATCAGCTGGCGGGCGATGTGCGGAGCGATCAGCCCCACGAAGGCCATGGCCCCGCCCCAGGCGATAGCCGAGCCCGCCAGCGCCACGCTGACGGCGAGCAACGCGGCGCGCAGCCACTGCACGCGTACGCCGATGCCGCGCGCCAGCCCTTCGTCCAGTTGCTGAACCACCACATGGCGCGACAGCAGCACCAGGATCGGCAGCAGGCAAGCCAACCAGGTCGCCAGGGCACGCACTTCGGGCCAGCCGGCGCCGTACACGCTGCCGGTCAGCCAGACATAGGCCGACAAGGTGGTGCTTAGCGGGCTGAATACCAGCATGAAGGTGGTGGCTGCGGCCAGCATCGCCGAGATGCCGACGCCGATCAGCACCAGCCGCAGCGGTGACGTGCCCTGCTTCCAGGCCAGGGCATAGACCGCCAGCGCGGCGGCCCCGGCGCCGAGCATCGCTGCCAGCGGCAAGCCGCCCATGCCCCACACCGCTGCGAAGCTGGACAGGTACAGCACCGCCGCTGCACTGGCGCCACTGGACAGCCCGAGCAGATCCGGCGACGCCAGTGGGTTGCGCACGATGGCCTGAAGGATCAGCCCGGACACCGCCAGGGCGCCGCCGATCAACGCACCGAGCAGCAGGCGCGGCAGGCGCAATTGCTCGACGATGAACGACAAGGCCGCACCGCCCTCGCCCGCCAGCGCCTGCAAAACGCTCTGCGGCGACAGCGCGACCTTGCCCAGACACAGGCTCAGCAGCATCACCGCCACGCTGAACAGCACGGCCAGCAGCAGACGCAACGAGCCCTTGCGCTCGATGCGACGCGAGAACCCTCGCCAGCGTAAAGTCATCACGTCAAGCATTGCGGCCTCCACGCCTGGCCAGGGCAATGAAGAACGGCGCACCGAACAGCGCCGTCATCACCCCGACCGGCACTTCCTGCGGGAGAATCACCACCCGGGCCAGGATGTCGGCCACCAGCAGCAGCGTGGCCCCGAGCAGCGCGCAGCCGGGCAGCATCACCCGGTGGTCGATGCCGATCAGACGACGGACCACGTGCGGCACGATCAGGCCGATGAAACCGATGCTACCGGCCAGCGCCACCGCGCTACCGGCCAGCATCACCACCAGCACGCCCAGTTGCAGGCGAATCAGCCCGGTACGCTGGCCCAGGCCGATGGCGATCTGTACACCGGCGTTGAGCACGTTGACCTGGGCACCGAGCAGGCAGGCGACCAGCAAGGCCAGCAGCGCGCAGATCAGCAACGGCTGAGCGGTTTCCAGGCTGCGCTCGCTGAGCGAGCCGGCCAGCCAGAACAGCACCGTGTCCAGACCCTGCTGGTCGATCACCAGCAGTGCCTGGCTGAAGGCGGTGAACAACGCGGTGATCGCCGCACCGGCGAGCACCATGCGCAACGGATTGAGCGCGCCCTGCCCGCTATTGCCCACCAGCCACACCAACGCCCCGGCCACCGCCGCACCGACGAAGGCGCTCCACAGCCATTGCTCGGGAGAACTGATGGAAAACAGCGACAGGCAGAGGATCAGCGAAAAAGTGGCCCCGGCATTGATGCCGAACAGCCCCGGCGACGCCAGCGGGTTGCGGGTCATGGCCTGCATCAGTGCGCCGGCCACCGCCAGGCTGGCCCCGACCACCACCGCCATCAGCGTGCGCGACAACCGTGTGGTGCTGACCAGCAGTTGCTCGATGTTCAGCGGGTCGGCGTGCAGCAGCGCGGCGAACACCGTGCGTGGCGCGATCCAGCTGGCGCCGATGGACAGGCTCAGCGCACAGCAGGCCAGCAGCATCAGCAGCGCGATGCCGAGTTTGACGGCGCCGCTCATGACTGGCCGCCCTGCAGAATCGTGCGTTCGATATCGTCGAGCATGCGGTTGGCGCCGAGAATGCCGCCGGAGAATATCCACGCCACCCCATCCACCCACCAGACCCGCCCTGCCTGGGGCGCCGCCATGCGCTGCCACAGCGGATGCGCGGTCAGGCTCTGGTAGTGACGCTGTACGCCCGGACTGTCGGCACGCCCGAAGACGAAGAACGCGTCGGCATCCACCACCGGCAGGCTTTCCCGACTGCTGAGCTTGATGGACACGCCCTGTGCATTGCGGCCCTGCTCGTTCCACACGAAACCGAGCTGACCGAGCACGCTGCCGGCGAAGCTGTCGGGCAGGTAGCTGCGCAAGTGATCCTCGCGAACATCCAGTACCGACACGCTGAGCGGCCAGCGCTCGCCGAAATGCGCCTGCAGACGAGCCCCGAGCGCAGCGATGCGTGCGTCCCAGCTCGCCTGCAGGGCATCCGCCTCGACCCTGCGCGCGGTGGCGACACCCATCACGCGCAGGGTCTTCTGAAATTCGAAAACCTCGTCCAGCATCACCACCGGGCACAGCTGCTCGAGCAACCCCTGGATGCGCTCGTGGCGAAACCGCGAGGCGACGATCAGATCCGGCGCGAGCAAGGCGATGTCCTCCAGACTCGGCTGGGTTTCCAGGCCGACATGGGGCACGCCTGCCAGGGCTGGGCGCAGGTAGCGATACATGGGCTTCTCGCTCCACGAATCGACTACGCCAGCCGGCCGAATGCCGAGCGCCACCGCGGTATCGGTGGCGCCCTGAAACAGCGTGATGATCCGCTGCGGTGCAGGCCCGGCCTTGGCCAGAGGGATTGCACCTGCAGCGAGAGCTCCCAGGGACAGGCGCATCAACGTGCGCCTGGACAACGATCCCTTATTACCTTCCAAGCTCGATCCTATTCAATGGATTGACGACTAGCCCCTTGCCGAACGGCATGCTGCCCGGCCCACCGGCTCGTTCGATCATCGGGCGCAGCAGGAGTTTCTGCGGCCAGGTGGCGGACTCGAACAACTGGCCACGCAACACGGCACGGGCCTGGTCGTCGAACGGCACGGCGGCGATTCGTCCGTTCAGCGCGTCACGCAGCACACGCCAGGCCTGTACGGCCGGCACGTCGTAGACTCGCTCCAGGGTGTCGATGATACCGCGCAGGTTGACCTGGATGCCCAGCGTCTGCAGCCAGAACAGCAGATCCTCGGGGCGCTCGTGGTAGAGCGTCTGGGCGTGGCCCTTCTTGATCCGGTACTGCGGGTCGAGCATGCCATTGCGCTCCAGCCAGGGCACGTACAGGCGCAGCGAGTCATGGTCACGCAGCAGCAGGCCGCTGACCGTGCCCGCGTCATACACCAGCACCGCGTTCTGGCCGTGTACCTCGCCCAGCATGCCGAGGCGGAACATGCGCAGGTTGACGTCGAAGAACAGCTCGCACAGCTCGCCGAACAACTGCAGCACCGAGGACGGGCCCGCAGGCAGACCGCGCTGGCGGATGCAGTCGTCGAAGAAATGCCGGTCGCTGTCCTGCAACGGTGTGCCCAGCGCGGCCATGGGCAGCAGGCGCTTGGCGGGGTCCGCGAGCAGTTTCGGCGGATAGCCACGAACCATGGCCGAGAGGTGCCGCGGCGCCTCGTCGAACAATGTGCCGCCGTCAGGCATGTACCCCCACCATTTGCTTTCGTCGCAGATGTGCAGGGTTTCTCGCAGCACCTCGTCACGCTCCCGGCCCTGGCGCAGCAACGCTTCGCTCAGCCCGCCGTTGATCATCTTCACGGCGGGCAGATAACGGGAGGCGCCCAGCGAATAGACGGCCATCGGCAGTTTGATGTGATCGGCCGGCGCCGCCGCGCAAGCCAGGGAACGCAGGGAGGACGTGGGGTTGAAGCTGCCCTTCTGGAAGTTCAGACGGTGACAATCACCCCGCTCGAATGCGCCGCCGAGTTGCGCAGGCAGCACCCGCTCCAGTTGCCAGGGGTGCACAGGCAGGGCGACATGGCTGTCAGCGAGGCCGAGGGCACGCAATTCGGCATCCAGGTCTGCGCGCTGCTCGGTATCGAGGATGTAGTGGGCTGGCTGGCAGCTGTCCAGGCCGTCGACGCCATCGCCAAAGGTCAGACTGCCCTTGGCCACGGCCACCCAGTTGAGCGCTAATGGCTGGTCGAACTCCGCCTGATACTGCCGGTACTGGGCATCGTCCAGGCCCTGCTTGGCCTTGGCCAGGGGATGGAACGGGCGATCGCGCAGCGAGCCCCACTGCTCCATGGCCAGGAAGAACGCGGCACCGTCCTTCTCCAGCAGGCCGCCCGTAGGCACCTGATGGTCGAGTGACAGCGCGGTCTGCCGGACGCTGGTACGCAGCACGTCCATGAACAGCTCGATGCCCTTGTCGTTATCGACCGCATCGACTTTCACGCCCTTGAGGGCCAGAGCCATGAACGCGTCGGGGCTCAGCTGCCGGGTGCTGCCGCCCTGCACGTCGAGCACCGGGGTTCCCGGCACTTTCTCCCAGGCCTGGGTGATGCCGGCCCGCAGGGCGACCGCCAGGCCGCGCTGCTCGGCCGGGTCGTAGTGCCAGTGCCAGATCTTGTGCGGCGCCTCCACGCTGGCGAAAGGCGAGTCGGGCTGAGCGGCACGCCAGGCGGCAGGCTCGGTGAGGTTGGCGTCGAGGGTGCCGAAGAAGTCTTCGGCGAGCAGGCAGTCGATCAGGTCCTGCATCACCAGATCGTTGGCGATGGCTTGCTTGGTGGTGGTCATGAGATCAGTTTCCTCTCGTCGAGGTGGCGGCCAGTCTGGCCTGGAGGGCGCGGAACGCGATGCCGCGTTCGTCGCCCAGCACGAAGGTATTGACGCCGCGTTCGAGCCACCGCAGGTGGTCATCGGGCTGGCGTGGTATGGCGCAGTACGGGATGCCGGCAGCCTGGGCAGCGCGCCAGGTATCGATCAGCGCTTCCTGCACGGCGGGCTGGTCGATACGCCAGGGCGTGCCGAACGACTGGGAAAGATCGGCAGCGCCTTCGAGGATCATGTCCAGCCCCGGCACTGCGGCCAGCTCGGCGGCACGCCGCACGCCCTCGACGCTCTCGATCATGGCCACGACCATGATCTGGCCGTTGGCCTGGGTGACGTACTCGGCCAGGCTGGCCTTGCCGAAGGCACCGGGACGACCGGCATTCAGGCTGCGCTCGCCCAGCGGGTGGTACTTGCAGGCGCGGATCGCCGCGCTCAGGTCTTCCGGCCGTTCCACCTGGGGCAGAACGATGCCCTGGGCGCCGCCGTCGAGCAGCCGCAGCATGCGTTTGCGGTCGAAGTCCGGCACCCGCACCAGGGGCGTGAGCCCATAGCTCTCGGCGGTGCGGATCATGTGCTCGACGGTTTCCGGGTTGATCAGCACATGCTCCAGATCGATGATCACGAAGTCGTAGCCGGCTTCGGCGATCAGCTCGATGGATGCCGGCGAGGGAATCGACGCGATCAGGCCACGGGTCCCCTCGCCCGTGGCCAGTTGCGCCTTGAGTCGATTGGTTCTCAGCATGTGCGTGGCCCATGGATGTGCAGTGGATTGGGCACCCGCTTGAAGCGTCGTTCACCGTCACCGAGCAGCCGGCGCTTGGTCAGTTCCTCCACTTCGTACTCGGCGGCGAACACGTCGAACACCGCGAAACGCGCTGCGTGTTGCGGGTGCTCGCGCTGGTAGTCGAGCACCACGGCGGCGGTCATGCGCCAGAACTCGCCCTCTTCCAGCCCATAGTGCTGACGCTGGAAGATCGCCAGCTCGGCCAGGCAGATGAAGAAGAACGCATCGCAGGAAAAATCCCGCACCGCATCGACATCCTCGGTGAGGATGAACGAGTTGCGGTTCAGCCGCGCGTGACTCTCGGGCAGCGGCACCAGGTGCGGCGCCAGGTGCGGGCGGGCCAGGTGCGCAGGCGAGTAGCGCACGCCGTCATGGAAGTCCTTGAGGGCGATACGCTCCGGCCAGCCGTCACGGTGGATCAACACGATGTTCTGGCCGTGGGACTCCATGCCGATGCCTTCGGCATAGAGCATGTGCACGATGGGCGCCACGCTGACCCGCAGCAGTTGCTGCACCCAGGCGTGCAGGCCATGGCGGGCGATCCAGGCATCGATGAAGGGCTGCTGGTCACCTTCGCCGTAGCGGTTCTCGACATGGCTGAGGCCATTGAAAGGCACGCCCTGCTCGCCCGGTTTCAGGTACGTATTGAGGTTCTCCCGCCAGATCGCACCGAGGGTGCCGTAGGCCTGGCTTTGCCGGATGGTCGGCAGTTGGGCGTAGTCGAAACTCACCCCGGCGACCTCGCCAAGCACCACGAAACCCAGTTCCCGGGCCGTGGCGTCGGTGGCGATCAGCTGTTGCAGCCAGTCGTTGATGATCGGCCCGTTCATCACCGTGTGCCGCGCCAGAATGCGCGTGCTGGAGGTGTTGGTCATGCTCAGCGCGAGCTTCACGTAGGGCTTGGTGGGCTCCTCGACGTTGGCCAGCGTGCGGATCGACTGCTGAGCCCGGTAATCGGCCGCCGAGGTGCCGAGGTAAAGCAGCTCGCCACTCGCCAGCTCGGCCTGGAAGGTCGGCACGATGACCTGCTCCCACTGCCAGGGGTGCACGGGGATCGGCCAGTAATCGTCCAGAGAGCGGCCCTGCTCGGCCAATGCGCGGTCGATCTCGGCCCAGCGCTGCTGACCGAATGCATCCGTCAGGAACGCCTGCAGATCCACACCCCGCGAGCCATTGGCGGAACCCAGCTGCCGGGCGATACCCAGCCAGACCACGGCCAGCGGCTGGCCGAACTCGGGGCCGTAACGACGGTTGTCGTCCAGGGAAAAGCCGATGCGCGACTTGTAGCAAGGGTGGTAGCTGTGGGCATCCATGAAATGCCGCTCCAGGGTATCGGCATCCAGGGTGTGCGGCGCTGCGGCGGGCCGGTAGCTCTGGGTGCGCGACTGCAGATCCTTGAGCAGCGTCTGCTCCAGTTCCTGAATGAAGCGTGGCATGTGCGGGCCGTCGGCCAGGGCGCCAAGCAGTTCCGCCAGCGCCTGGTGCAGATCCGGCTGGCTGGTCTGGCCCTGGGCATCGACACGCTGCAGGGTGGCCGGATCCAGACGGATGATAGCGAAACTGTCGCTGAGCAGCCCCAGGCAGCGGTACTCGACCACGGCCTGGGCTTGCTCATCGCGCCCTTCGACGATGAAGCGCTGGCGGCCGTCTGCGAGTGGCTCGCAGCGATAGCTCAGGACATCTTCGAAGAGCAGGGTTTGCAGCAGTTGCCCGATCACCCGTTGCGACACCTGGCGGTAGCGCTGAGGGTCCGCTGGAGTCAGCCAGCCGTGGGCATGGGCGATGAGTTCGGGCAAACGAAGTGGAGAAAAGGAAGACATGGATAGACACCTCATGAACGGTGTTCGGACAGGGCCGAGCCTTGCTCGACCGGGTCGTTGGAAGGGGAATGCGGAAAGCGCCAGGCGAACGGCAGCGCGAGCAGGATCAAAACCGCGGTGGCGATGAACACTTCGCCGATGGCGCTGGCCGTACCGGCCTGGGCTGCCCCGGAGTGCACCGCGCCAGCATGGGCTGCCCCCCACTCATCGCCGAGGCGAATCTGCAGCCACAGCGAGGCCAGCACGATGGCCAGTGACGACAGCAGACGGCGCGAGATGTTGTTCATCGCCGCCCCCTGTGTGATCAGCGCCTCCGGCAGCACGTCCAGCCCGGCGGTGGTCACCGGCATGTAGGACAGCCCCAGGCCGGCACCGCGCACCACCATCAGCAGGCAGATGGCCAGCATCCCGACATCGTGGTCGACGGTGCCCAGGGCGAAGGTCGCCAGGCCGGTCAGCAGCAAGCCGAGCGAAACGATGCCCCGCGGCCCATGGCGATCGAGCAGCCTGCCGCCGTAGTGACCGAACAAGCTCGCCGACAAGGCGGTGCAGAGCAGCGCGATACCGGTCCAGATGGCACTGTGGCCCATCACCATCTGCACCAGCAGCGGCACCAGCACCAGGCACTCGAACATGCCGATGGATTGCACCACGGCGATGATCACGCTCGACCGGTAGCCTTTCAGGGCGAAGATACGCAGCTCCAGCAGGGGCGCCGTGTGGCGCAACTGATGCCTGACGAACCCCAGCAGGCAAGCCGCCGCCAGCAGCAGACCGAGCAGGTTGAGCGGATCCTGCAGGGCCTGCATGTGGCGAAGTTGCCCCACGGTGAGCATGAGCACGCCGATACCGACCGCGACCAGCAGGTAGCCGGTCAGATCGAACGGCTTGCCCGCCCCTGCCTCGTTCCTCGGTAGCACGTTGACGCCCAGGCCGAAGGCCAGCAGACCGATGGGGACGTTGACCAGGAACAGCGCACGCCAGTCGTACCCCTGCAGCACCAGGCTGCCGCACAGTGGCCCGACCGCAGGCGCGAGCATCACGGCAGCGCCCCAGAGGCCGGTAACCGCACCCCGCTCACCTTTCGGATAGACCGAAAAGATGATCGCCAGCGACAGCGGAATCATCAGCCCGCTGGCGATGCCCTGCACCACCCGCGCGGTGATCACCCAGGCGATGGAGTCGGCCATGGCGCCGAGCAGCGAGCCCGCCACGAACAGCGCCAGGCCGGCCAGGTACATGAGCTTGCGGCCCACGCGCTGCGCCAGGTAGCCGGTCAGCGGCATGGTCATGCCCATGCTCACCATGAAGGCGGCGACTATCCAGGTGGCCATCACCGGGCCCAGCTCGAACGCCTCGATGAAGGCCGGCAATGCCGGATTCAGCGAGGTGTTGTTGAGGCTCACGGTGGTGGTACCGAGGATCACGGCGACCACTACCAGCCGGCGCGACGCCACGACGGGAGCCCGTGCCGGCGCCATCATCCAGCACCTCCGCGGCGGCCCTCGGCCCCGATGAACAGCTGTTCAGGCCGCGGATGACAGAGGAAATCGGCATGCGAGATGTTGTAGCCGTAGGCACCGGCCAGCGGCAGCACCAGCAGATCGCCCACGGCGGCATCGACCAGTTGACGACCACGGCTGAGCACGTCCTTGGGTGTACACAGCTGGCCGACGATGGTCCATGGCCGAGGCGCACCGCTCGGTGCACGGCCTGTCGCTGGCAGATGGATCACCGGGTGGTCATGGCCCTGGGCGACCGGCAGGCGGAACTGATGGGTGCCGCCGCGGCAGACCAGAAAATGCTGGCCGTGGCTGGATTTGGCGTCCAGCACCTCGATGGCGTAGTAGCCGCAGAACGCACTGATGAAGCGCCCCGGCTCGAAGCGTACCAGCGGCGCGTCGCGCAACGCCCCAAGGCGTTGCTCGAGGTGGCGGCACAGGCGCGCCCAGTCGAACCGCTCGCCGCTCAGGTAGTCCACCCCGATGCCACCGCCGACGTTCAGGTGAGTGATCGTCCCAGGCCGCGTGGCCAGGGCCTTCCATTGCGTCCAGCGCTGCAGATACAGATCGAGCAACTGCTCGTGGCGCTCCACCTGCTGCTGATGGGACATCGCATGCACATGGAAGCCCTCCAGCCGCAGATGGCTGCAGGCTTCCACCCGCCTGATCGCTTCAGGCACGTCGGCCTCGTCCAACCCGAAAGGCGTCGCGGTGCCGGCCATGGCCAGGCGGCTGGAAAGCGTGGCCGGCAGTTCCGGATTGATGCGGATGAACACCGCCTGCACACGGCCGAGCTCTGCGCCGATGCGTTGCAGGCGGTCGATCTCGCCGAGACTCTCGACGTGGATCGCTGCCACGCCATGGTTCAGCGCCGCACGCAGGTCGGAGTCCAGCTTGCCGGGGCCGGAAAACACGAAGGGTTTGTCGCTGGCGGCCGCTTGCAGTCGCTCGATCTCGCCACCGGAGGAGATCTCGAAGCCGTCGACCAGAGGCAACAACGTCTGCAGGATCGGCGCCTCGCTGTTGGCCTTGATCGCGTAATACAGCTCCACGCCCGCCGGTAGCTCGGCCATCACCTCGCGAACATGCCGCGCCAGTGCATCGAGGTCGTAGACGAACACCGCCAGGGGATCCGCCGCGCGACTACGGGCCTGCTCGATGGCGTCGAGCACTGTCGTGGGCAGCTTATCCATGGGCTGCCCCCTCGCCCCACGGGCACACCAGCTGTACGTAACCGGCATGCCGGTCGGCCTGGGCCGAGAGACGCACCTTGAGGTTGGTCTTGCAGGCTATCGGTTCCCCGGCAAGCAGCGCGTCCAGCTCCGGTGCTGGCCGTGCCAGTTCACCACGCAGCGCGAACAACTGGCGCTCGACCCGTTGCCACATGCTGGCCGCCAGGTGCGGGCGGTCCCAGCTCAGTGCCAGGATCGCTTCGGACAGGTTGTTGACGAACAGGCAGTAGCTGATGCGCTTCCAGCCCTGCTGCCGCGAGTAAGTCAGCGACTGGCGAACGCGCTCTTGCACGCCCTCTTCGATGTAGCTCACCCCCAGATCGTCGGTAAGCTTCACGCCTTCGAAGTCGCGCAGCAGCAATTGCGCTGGCCAGCCGTTGTCGTGGACCAGTACCGCGTTCTGCAGGTGCGGCTCGAGCACCACGCCGTGATTGAAGAACAGCGACAGCACCGGCCGCAGCAACAGCGCCTGGTAGGCCTCGAACCAGCCCAGCAGATGGTCGTCGCTGGGCTTTTTCGATCCCTGCTGCAGGAAACCATGGATCAGCGGCCGCAGTTGCAGGTCCCTGGCGAACAGCGTACCCGCCATCAGGCAGGATTCGGGCGGTGCGTAGCGGCAGAAGTTCTCGCGCAGGATGGCGCCGGTCTGCTCGCGGAACCAGTGGCTGTCCTCGGCGCTGCTCTGCGCCGGGGCCCAGCTCAGCGAACCCGGCTCGCTGACCAGGGTAGCGCCGCCGATGCTGGCCTTGTGCTCGCGCTGCAGGCGCGTGAACAGACGGTCGATGAGCATGGCGCTGTCCAGTTCGTACCAGGCGTTCTTGCGCACGCAGTTGGTGATGCGCACGTTGAGCGAGCCCTTGAGGAAATAACCGCGGCCTTCGCCGTACCAGGTACGCATCGAGGCGGTGGGGCTGGCCAACGGGCCCTTCTGGCCGAGATCGACGATCTCGCCACGGGCGATCAGCGCCTTGACCCGCGGGTCGGCGAGAAACAGCTGCGCCTGCACCGGGTGCAGACAGATAGCCGCACGCCCGCTGCGTGCCAGGCCCTGGCTGGCGAAACCTTCGAGTACCTGCTCATCGCTCAGGCCGTTGCCGCGCACCTGCAGGCCATCACGGGGGACTTCGAGAACATGCAGCGCGACCCGGGCGCGAAACTCCGGAGCATAGGTCTTCTGCCCCAGATGGTCGGGCCACAGCCGGGCCTTGGGTGCCGGGTGGTTGGGGTGGCCGAACCAGAGTCCCTGCTCGCTGGCCAGGTAGTCGCGCAGCGGGTGCTGGTCCTGCGCCTGCAGCGCGCTGTCGACGATGGCCGCGGTAACGCCCTGGCTCTGCATGACCTGTTCGAGCAATTCGTCGTTGCGCGAGCCGGTCAGTTGCTGGCAGGCCTCCAGCAGTTGCGCGGCGAATTCGGCGAACGGCGGGCAACGCCAGTCGGCATCGCCCTGGCGCGTGTACACGTCGCTCAGGTAACGCTGGCTGCCGAGCGGATCGCGGCGATCCACCAGCACCAGAAACTGCCGCCTTTGCGGCAGATCGATCACCAGCGGCATGCCCTTGCCCTGAATGGCGCGCAGGTAGCTGGCGGGTGCGATACCTCTTACATGGGAAGGCCAGGCATAACGTGCGCAGTTCTCCGGCAGCGCGAACTCCTTGATCAGGCAGTTGAGCAGCGCGTGGGAGGCGGCCATTTCACTGACCACCCGCGCCAGGCTGGCACGCACGGAGTCGATGCGAGTGACGTCGCTCGGCTGGGCATCGAGGTCTGGGTAGGCACGCACGGCGCGTGCAGACAGATCAGCCACGGGCACCTCCCAGCGCGGCGTCCAGCGCGCGCTCGAAACGGACGATCACTTCACTGCACTGCGCCTCGTCGATGATCAATGGCGGCAGCAGGCGAATGACGCTGCCATTGCGCCCGCCTCGTTCGAGCAGCAGGCCCTGCCTGAAGCAGTGGCTCTGAATGGCAGCCGACAGCGCAGCATCCATGGGGTGGGCGCCCAGCGCGTCGGCAGGCTGACGCTCGTCGACGATTTCCAGGCCGAGCATCAGCCCGCGACCACGCACCTGACCAATCACCGGGTAGCGCTCACGCAGCGCATCGAAGCGCTCTTTCAGCCAGTCACCACGCACCCGGGCCTGCTCGGCCAGGGCATCGTTCTGAATGATCTGCAGGGTGGTCATGCCGCTGGCCATGGCCATCTGGTTGCCGCGGAAAGTGCCGGTATGGGCGCCCGGTTGCCAGGCATCGAACTCGCGCTTGATGGCCAGTACCGCCAGTGGCAGGCCGCCGCCGACCGCCTTGGACATGACGATGATGTCGGGCTCGATATCGGCATGCTCGAAGGCGAACATCCGTCCGGTGCGGCCAAAGCCGGCCTGCACCTCGTCGAGGATCAGCAGGATGCCGTGGCGCCGGGTGACCTCGCGCAGGGTTCGCAGCCATTGATTGGGGGCCGGGTTGGCCCCGCCCTCGCCTTGCACCGCCTCGACGATCACCGCAGCCGGCAGGCAAACGCCGCTCTCGACATCCTCGATGAACTGGGTGAAGTAGTAGGACAGCGCACGGGCACCAGCCTCGCCGCCGATGCCCAGCGGGCAACGGTATTCGTGGGGGAACGGCATGAACTGCACACCGGGCATCAGCGAGGCCACGGCATCTTTCGGGCCGGTATTGCCGGTCACTGCCAGGGCACCATGGGTCATGCCGTGGTAACCGCCGGAAAAGGCGATCACGTTGCTGCGCCGGGTAACGGTCTTGGCCAGTTTGAGCGCGGCCTCCACGGCATCGGCACCCGAGGGGCCGCAGAACTGCAGGCAATAGCCCTGGCTCGGCAGCACGCCGAGCAGGGTCTCGCTGAAGGCATCCTTCAGCGGCGTGGTGAGGTCCAGGGTGTGCATGGGCACCCCGGAAGCCAGAAAGCTCGACAGGCTGTCGACGATGGCTGGGTGGTTGTGGCCCAGCGCCAGGGTTCCTGCGCCGGCCAGGCAGTCGAGGTACCGACGCCCCTCGACATCGGTCACCCACACGCCCTGCGCCTTGGCAATGGCCAGGGGCAGCTTGCGCGGGTAACTGCGCACGTTGGATTCGAATCGTTCCTGGCGTTCCAGGTAATCCGCGTTGTTGCTGTGGGCCGAATCGCGCTGGAATCGGTCCAATGGTATCGCTCGTTCACTCAACATGGTGCTCGCCTCTATCTGTTCGAGGCTCCGGTTGGAGCCGTTGAAAGTCGTCAGCACTGCACTCATCAGTCAATGGCAGGTCACGCAAAGCACGGGGCAGCCTTCTGCGAGGCTTCCCGCTTCATCCCTGAATGGTTGGTTTTATTGTGTGCGGCGAGCGCCCGGTACACGGGCGTTCACCGCAGAGGTGCTACGAACTGTCAGAACCCGAGGGTCGCCGACAGAATGAAGGTGCGCGGGGTGGAGATGGTCAGGCCAGCTTCGCTGTCATCCGAAGCTCCGGCGGAAATCCAGTCGCGCTTGTTCAACACGTTCTCGACGGTGCCGCGCAAGGTGACATCGGTCTCGTCGACCTTGAAGGCATAGCGAGCGCCTACGTCGTAGCGCTCCCAGGAGTCGATCTCCTTGGAGTTGGCCTGATCCAGATACTGGGAGCTGCTGTACATGCCACGGGCGGTCAGAGTCAGGCCCTGGAGGGTCGGCACGTCCCACTCAGCACCCAGGTTGGCGTTGTACTTGGGCGTCGCCGGGGCACGATTGCCATCGTTGACGCCACCGTTGTTGGTGTCCTTCAGTTCGCTGTCGATGTACATCACACCGCCGAGAAGACGGAAGCCTTCGATGGGCTCACCGAACACGTTCAGCTCGATGCCGTCGTTGATGCGCTTGCCATTGGGGCCGAAGGTGCCCAGCGTTTGGCCTGCCTGCGGCGCGGCAGTCTCGTAGGCCGGCTGCTTGATGCGGAATACCGCAGCGGTAATGGCGAATTTGCCCATGTCGTACTTGGCACCGGCCTCGAGCTGACGGCTGATGAAGGGCGCGAATATCTCGTCTTCGTTGTTGGAGGTCGACGGAGCGATCTTGCCCTGGCTCAGGCCTTCCATGTAGTTGGCGTAGAGCGACAGTTGGTCGGTGGCCTTGAACAGCACGCCGACCGACGGCGACAGTTTCTCTTCGTCGTAGCCGGTCTCGCCCTTGATGCCGTTTTCCCAATCGTCGACCTTGACCCGCTGCCAGCGGGCGCCAAGGGTCAGCAATACACGATCGTCCAGAAAACCCATGGTGTCGGAGAGCGCGACACCGCTGAAACGGTTCTCGGTGTAGACCTTGGCGTCATCACGAGTCCGTACGGTTGGCTCAGGTGTCGCGACCGGGTTGTAGAGATTGCCCGCGCGGTTGGCGTAACGCCCGCCGCCGTTCTCGAAGTCCATGGAGAAGTAATCGGCTGCCAGGTTGATCTCATGGCTGACCGGGCCGGTCTGGAACCATTTACGCACGCCCGCGTTGACGGTACGCACGTCTTCGTCCCGGGTGAAATCACGGGGCTGGATGGTGAAGTCACCGGCGGCGTTGGTGATCGACACGTTGTGGCGGAGGAAGTCATGGTTACTCTTGCGCGCGCCCACGGCACCGTAAACCATCAGCGAATCGTCGATATCGTACTCGCCACGCAGGGCACCGAAGGTATCGCTGGTTTCGGCCTTGCTCCAGGCCTGGGCATAGTTGTGGCGAACATCGTTTGCCCTGGGAACCGGCGCGTTGGCGCCGACAAGTACACGCTCCTGCGGCGCGTCGGTGTCGCGTTCGGTATGGCCGATATCCATCGACAGGCGCAGGCGCTCATCGCGGAAGTCCAGACCGACCACGGCCATTTCGCGATTGACCTTCTGGTGATCCCACTCGGTATCGCCGGACTGTTTCACCCCGTTGAAACGGATACCGAAGCGGTTGTCCTCGCCGAAACGACGGCCGACATCGACGGCGCCGCCAACCTGGCTGTCCGACGCATAGCTGCCGGTGAATTCGGTGATCGGTTTGTCGGTGGCGCGCTTGGGCACCACGTTGATGCCGCCGCCAACGCTGCCCCGCGGCGAGATGCCGTTGACCAGTTGGGTGGGGCCTCTGAGGATGTCGACACGATCGGCCATTTCCATGTCGATGGAGTACGTCGGCATGATGCCGTACAGCCCGCCGTAGGACACGTCGCTGTTGAACAGGCTGAAACCACGGATGGTGAACTGCTCGAAACGGCCGCCCGCCGGGTTGGTCGAGCGTACTGCCGGGTCGCTGGCGGTCAGGTCTGCCAGGGTACGCGACTGATTGTTCTTCACCGCCTCGCTGGTGTAGGTGGTCATGCTCAGTGGCGATTCCATGAAGTCCCGCGAGCCCAGCAGCCCCTGGGAACTGCGGCGCGCCACCTGGCCACCGGCGTAGCGCTCGCCTTGCAGGCTCTCGGCTGGATCGGTCACGCCGCTGATCGCCGTCGGGGCAATTTCCATGGCCGAGGCGCCTTCGCTGGCTGGCACCAAGGTATAGGCTTCTGCACCAACCGGCTGCAGGCGCAACCCGCTGCCCTGCAGCAGCCGCGCGAATCCTTCGTCGACGCTGTAGGTGCCGGAAAGCCCCTGAGTGCTGTGGCCGCTGACCAGCGCCGGATCGACGGAAAGGCTCACCCCAGCCTGACTGGCGAAACGGCTCAACGCGGCCCCCAGGTCGCTGCCCGGCACGTTATAGCTGCGCTCCTGGCTCTGGGCATGAGCGGCGAACGGTGCGACCGCCCCAAAACCGAGCAGCAGGCTCAGGCATACCGTCGAGTAGGAAATGGATGACACCAGACGAGGCCGATGACGTGTCATGGATGGCATTGGCAAGACTCTCTTTTTAATTCACTTACTACCCATGACAGGCCAGTGAAAAAAAAGGGACAGCGCGCGGGAAGAAATTTCACACCCCATGCGCAGGAACCGCTCTCGGGCGATTTTCGCTGGCTGACGATTGCCATGGCCACAAGCGCATCGCCCGCAAGCGGGCTCCTACAGGTTTCGATCTCCACCCGTTGCTGGGGCCACGGGCCTAACGCATTGGCGCCGTACATTCACCTCGCAACCGCCCCAATACCGTAGGAGCCCGCTTGCGGGCGATCCGTTGTTCGGTGCCGATCTACCAAGATGGCCAGCATCGCTTCGCCCGCAAGCGGGCTCCTACAGGTCGAGATCTCCACCCGTTGCTGAGGCCGCGGGCCTAGCGCATTGGCGCCGTACATTCACCTCGCCCCCCAATACCGTAGGAGCCCGCTTGCGGGCGATCCGTTGTTCGGTGCCGATTTACCTGAATGGCCAGCACCGCTTCGCCCGCAAGCGGGCTCCTACAGGTCACGATCTCCACCCGTTGCCGGGGCCGCGGGCCTAGTGCATTGGCGCCGTACATTCAGCTCGCAGCCACCCCAATACCGTAGGAGCCCGCTTGCGGGCGATCCGTTGTTCGGTGCCGATTTACCTGAATGGCCAGCATCGCTTCGCCCGCAAGCGGGCTCCTACAGGTCGAGATCTCCACCCGTTGCTGGGGCCGCGGGCCTAGTGCATTGGCGCCGTACATTCAGCTCGCAGCCGCCCCAATACCGTAGGAGCCCGCTTGCGGGCGATCCGTTGTTCGGTGCCGATCTACCAGGATGGCCAGCACCGCTTCGCCCGCAAGCGGGCTCCTACAGGTCGCGATCTCCACGGGTTGCCGGGGCCGCGGGCCTAGTGCATTGGCGGCGTACATTCACCTCGCAACCGCCCCAATACCGTAGGAGCCCGCTTGCGGGCGATCCGTTGTTCGGTGCCGATTTACCTGAATGGCCAGCATCGCTCGCCCGCAAGCGGGCTCCTACAGGTCGAGATCTCCACCCGTTGCCGGGGCCGCGGGCCTAGCGCATTGGCGCCGTACATTCACCTCGTGGCCGCCCCAATACCGTAGGAGCCCGCTTGCGGGCGATCCGTTGTCAGGTCTCGATCTTCAGACGCCTGGGTCAGGCCGCTCGTTCGCGGGGTACCAGGGTGACCCAGTAGCGGGTGCGAGCGCGGACTTCCAGGGGCAGGCTGGCGGCGAGCAGGTCGAGGATCTGGTCGGTATCGGCGAGACGGAAGCTGCCGGTGACGCGCAGTGATTCGAGGGCTGGCGACCAACGCAGGATGCCTGGCCGGTAGCGGTCCAGCTCCCGCAGGAAATCACCCAGGGGCTGATCGTTGGCCATCAGCACCCCGTCACGCCAGCCCGGTGCCCCGGTGTCGAAGGCCTGGGTGGACTCGATGCGCCCGCCGCGCAGTCGCACCCGCTGACCAGGCTGCAGGGCGAGCGTGTCGTACCCCGTTGGCCGCAGCTGTGCGGCACCGCGGAACACCGAGAACTCGCAGGCCTGTTCCTGCTGACGCACGCAGATTTCCCCTGCGCCGACCGTTGCCCTGCCCTGGTCGGTGTCGATGATGAAGGGGGATGCGCCGGCAACCCGCAAGGCGATCTCGCCGCGCACCAGAGTCAGTTGCCGCTTGCCGGCATCGAGATTCACCGCGGACGCGGTATTCAGCTCCAGCACGCTGCCATCGGCCAGGGTCAGGCTGCGGCGCTCGCCGGTGCCGGTGGATAGATCGGCCCGCCAGGCATCGATTGGCAGTTCGCGGCTGACCAGCCACGCCGCCGGAGCCACGGCGGCAAGGCCGAGCATGCCCTTGAGCATGCGCCGACGCCCCTGGTCCGGACGGTTGAGGCTAGCCATGGCCAGTTCGGGTGGCAACCCGTCGAAGCGCGAGCGCAGTGCCTGAATCCGTTGCCAGGCATGCTCGTGGGTCGCGCTGTGATCACGCCAGCGCTGTAGCGCGGCATGGTCCTGCTCACCGGCTTCGCCGGATTCGATCAGCGCCAGCCAGCGTGCAGCGGAGCGCGCGACACGCCGGGTGTCGTCACTGATCTCGCGGTTCAGCACAGCTCGACCAGCAGACAGTGTTCATACGCTTGCACCATGTAGCGCTTGACGCTGCGTTCGGAGACGTCGAGCCGCTCGGCGATGTCGCGGTAGCCCAGCCCTTCGAGCTGGCTGAGCAGAAACGCGCGCCGTACCACCCGTGGCAGCCCGTCGAGCAATTCGTCGAGGGCCTGCAGGGTTTCGAGCACCAGCCAGCGTTGCTCCGGGGACGGTGCGCTGGCCTCGGGCAATTGCATCAGCGCATCGAGATACGCCTGCTCCAGGCTGCGGCGCTTGTGCAGGTTGATCAGCAGACGCTTGCCGATGGTTTTCAGGTAGGCACGCGGTTCCTGCAGGTCGGCGATCGCCTGCGAGCCTGCCAGTACGCGCATGAAGGCATCCTGGCTGAGATCAGCTGCGTCCCAGCCGTTGCCCATGCGCCTGCTCAGCCACTGCTCCAACCAGCTGCGGTGATCACGGTAGAGATCGTGAAAAGCCCGCTCACTTGATACAGCCGAACCGACCATGCCAAACACCCGTTACGAGGACCAATAACGAGATCGATTCTAATTAACAACTGCCGCGAGCGGTAGCCTTGCTTGCCGATTTAACGTCCTCGTGTCGCCTTTTACGCTCCTCGAACGTCTCACCCACCGCACGGCGGAGCAGTTGGCAGCTGAATTGCGCTACAGGCACCGCAAAACATTTGGCAACGACCGCCCCTGCACTCTATTGTGCTGCGAATTTTTCGACAAAGCGGCCTGCCATGAAGTCTCTCTCCATTCTGTTGTTCAGCGTCATCTGTTCGTCCGCCTGGGCTGCCGACGAAGCCGCGACCGCGCCGGCTCCCTCGACGCCCTGGACACTGCTGGATCAGTTCGAGAAGGCTTATACCCTCAATGACAGCGCCCGCGTGGTGCTGGTGGCACGCAGCATGTCGACCGCGCGCCTGGTCAATGGCGCACTGGAGGAGAAGCCGGAAGGTTTTCTGGAGGCGCGCCACGTGGTCTACGTCGCGGATATCGAGAAGATGCCATCGCTGGCGAAGATGGTGGCGGTACCCGCCATGCGCTCGGCCAAGTACCGCATCATGCTCGATCAGACCGGCAGGGTCGCAGGCCGCTATGAAGGCGACCGGGAAACCGTGCAATGGCTGGAACTCGAAGGCGGCAGCGTGATTCGCGAACAGCGCTTCAGCGATGCGGCCGAACTGCAGAGTGCGCTCGAGGCGCTCCCTCGGTAATCCCGGTTCTCAGGCGAAGAGCATGCCGAGGAAGCGACCTATGTACACGTCCCCCCGATAGGCTTCGTCCAGACAGATCTGGGCGCGTGCCAGGTGCCCATCGAGGCGCTCACGCACTCGCTCCTCCCCATACAGTGCCAGCAGGGTCGATTTGCCGTCGTCCTTGCCCTGATCCTTGGCATTGTTGGGGTTGGCGTCCTGCAGATCATCGTAGAGCTGCACCGCATGGCCGAGTTCGACGGCAAAACGCTGCAGCACGCCGCGCACCGGTTTGGGGGCGTCGCTGATCAGGTAGGCCATGTCCATGATCGCGCTGAACAACACCCCGGTCTTGAGGTTGTTGGTCTCGGCGATCTCTTCTTCGGAGCGGGCATTCTTGCCATCGCGCAGGTCCTGCAACTGGCCCTGCACCAGCCCCTGTGAGCCGACCGTGTTGGCGACGATTTCCACCAGTTGGGTACGCACCAAAGGCCTCAGCCCCTCGATACCCGCCACCACGCCAAAGGCGCGCGCCAGCAAGGCAACGGCGGCGAGGATGGCGATGTCTTCGCCGAACGCCAGGTGCACGGTGGGCCGGCCCCGGCGAATCTGGGCGTCATCCATGCACGGCATGTCATCGAGAATCAGCGAAGCGGCGTGAACCATCTCGATGGCGCAGGCCAGATCCAGCGCCTGGCGCTGATTGGCGCCCAGGCCATTGGCGGCGAGCAGCAGCAACAGTGGCCGCATGCGCTTGCCAGGGGCCAGCGCACCATCACGGACGGCAGCGGCTACCAGGTCCCGTTCATTGCTGACGGCGGGCAGCAGCTCATCGAGCCGGCCCTCGATGGCACCGCGCAGTTGCAGCAGGTGCTCGGTGAATCCGCTGTCGATCGTTGCAGTCGCATAGGCTGTCATCGTTCCCTCTCTTCTTCTGTATTCCCGCAACACTTGGACACGCTTTCAAGTACTGTCAGGGCACGGCAACGCAGGATCCTGACACCGAAATGATCACAACAGAAGCCGGTTTGTAATGTTGGAACGTCTAATACGTGCAGTTGCCTGATAATGTGGCCAATTCAAGCCTAGCGGATGTCGATATTCTATTCGATCATTCCGTTCTGGACAGACCGCGTGCCCCCCGAAATGATTCCTGCGCAATGGAGCCTGCATGAATAATAACGACCTGAGTCGGCGTAAGGATGACCATCTGGATATCGTCCTGGATCGACACAAGGCGACTACCCGTGTCAGCGCCGGCTGGGCGAGCGTGCAGTTCGAACATTGTGCCTTACCGGAGCTCGACCATGGGCAGATCGACCTGCGCAGCTCGCTGCTCGGTATCGCCCTGCAGGCGCCCCTGCTGATCAGCTCCATGACCGGCGGTGCCAACCGCTCCGAAGCCATCAACCGCCACCTCGCCGAAGCGGCCCAGGAGTTGGGCATCGCCATGGGCGTCGGCTCCCAGCGCGTCAGCCTGCAAACCGGCAACGATCAGGGCCTGACCCGCGAGCTGCGCCGCTACGCGCCAGGCATTGCGCTGCTGTCCAATATCGGTGCGGCGCAACTGCTGGAACCGCAGGGCCTCGATCTGGCGCGCCGTGCGGTCGACGCCCTGGAAGCCAACGGCCTGATCATTCACCTCAACCCGCTGCAGGAAGCCGTGCAGCCCGAAGGCGACCGCAACTGGCGCGGCGTGCTGACGCAAATCGCCCGCGTGGCGGCTTCTCTGCCCGTGCCGGTGATCGTCAAGGAAGTCGGCGCCGGTTTGTCGGTTTCGGTAGCCCGCTCTCTGGTCGAGGCTGGCGTACAGGTCATCGACGTGGCGGGCGCCGGCGGCACCAGCTGGGCGGCCGTGGAAGGCGAACGCGCGGCGAACCCGGCGGATCGCGCCGTAGCCATGGCCTTCGCCGGCTGGGGGATTCCCACGGCGACAGCCGTGCAGTCGATACGCGATGCGCTGCCGCAGGTAACACTGATCGCCTCCGGCGGTGTGCAGGATGGCGTGGATGCGGCCAAGGCCATTCGTCTCGGCGCCGATATCGTCGGCCAGGCGGCAGGCGCGCTGGCAGGTGCCACGCTGTCGACCGAGGCGGTGATCGAACACTTCCAGATCGTCATCCGGCAACTGCGTACGGCGTGCTTCTGCACCGGTTCCGCCAACCTGGCGGCGCTGCGCAATGCCCGACTGCTCCCGACCGGCTCACTACGAACGACACAAGCATGACCCACTTCGCCGTCATCGCGCCGCCTTACTACAGCCATTTCCAAGCCCTGCAGGCGCTTTGCGTCGAGCTGATCGAGCGCGGCCACCGGGTGACCTTCTTCCATCAGTCGGACGCCGCTCACTGGCTCAGCGACCCGCGCATCGGCTTCCGTTCGGTGGGTGCCGGCAGTCATCCACCGGGCAGCCTCGAACAGACCCTGCGCCAGGCAGCGCGCCCGGACACGCCCTGGGGCCTGCGGCGAATCATCAAGCAGATGGCGGGCACCACGGCCATGCTCTGCAACGAGCTGCCGGGAGCATTCGCCGACAACGGCATCGAGGCCGTGCTCTGCGACCAGATGGAACCGGCTGGCGGGCTGGTTGGCGAAAGCCTGGGCCTGCCGTTCATTTCCGTTGCCTGTGCGCTGCCGGTCAATCGCGAGCCAGGGCTGCCACTGCCGGTGATGCCGTTCGCCTATGCCAGCGACGAGCGCAGCCAGCACATGTACCGTGGCAGCAGCCAGGTTTACGACTGGCTGATGAAGCCGCTGGGCAAGGTGATCGCTGAGGCCGCTCTGCGCCTGGGCATCGCGCCGCGCACTGCGCTGCACGAGTGCCTGTCGCCCCTGGCGCAAATCAGCCAGACCCTAGCCGGCTTCGATTTCCCGCGCAGCCAGCTGCCGGCCAACTTCCATGCCGTCGGCCCGCTACGCAGCCCGGCTACACCACAGCAAGGCGAGTGGCCCATCGACAAGAAACGACCGTTCTTTTTCGCCAGCCTCGGTACCTTGCAAGGCGACCGCATTGGCCTGTTCGAACGGATCGCCAGTGCCTGCCGCCGTTTGGACGGGCAATTGCTGATCGCCCACTGCGGCAAGCTCGACGCCGCTCAGGAGCGTCGGCTGATCGAGCGCGGCGCCACCTGGGTCACCGATTTCGCGCCACAGCAATGGGCGCTGGAGCAGGCTGACGCGGTGATCACCCACGGTGGCCTGAATACCGTGATGGATGCGATCGCCGCGCGCACGCCGATGCTGGTGATGCCGATCGCCTTCGACCAGCCGGGCGTGGCCGCACGCGTGGCCTATCGCGGCGTTGGCAGCCAGTTGAGCCGCCGCGCCAGCGTCTCGCGCATCGAAGCTGCATTGCGCGCTTTGCTCGCGCAGCCCTTGCCGGTTTTCGACCCCTTGATCGCCGAACTGCAGCAGGCCGGCGGCGTTCCCAGGGCGGCCGATATCGTCGAGGCGGCGCTGCTGCAATCGACCTCCGTACGGGCTGCCGACCTATGAACCATGACCTGATCCTGGCTGGCGGCGGCCTCGCCAATGGGCTGATCGCCTGGCGCCTGCGCCAGCAGCGACCGGACCTCAAGGTACTGTGCATCGAAGAACAGCCGTGCCTGGGCGGCAACCACACGTGGTCGTTCCACGATGGCGACCTGAGCGAGACTCAGCACCGCTGGCTGGAGCCTCTGGTGGTGAAACGCTGGCCGAGCTATCAGGTGCACTTCCCCTATCTGTCACGGTCGATGAACAGCGGTTATGCGAGCATCACCGGTGAGCGTTTCGCCGAGGTCATCACCCCTGCGCTGGGTTCGTCCCTGCGCCTGGGTAGCACCATCGCCGAGATCAGCCCTACCCAGGTGACGCTGGAAAACGGCGAGCGGCTCGTCGCCCGGGCGGTGATCGATGGCCGTGGTGCCCGGCCGAGCGGCAATCTGGTACTCGGTCAGCAGGCCTTCGTCGGGCAGTTGCTGCGCCTGGAGCAGCCCCATGGGCTGACAGCACCGATCATCATGGATGCGCGGGTGCCCCAGGGCGATGGCTATCGTTTCGTCTACGTACTGCCGTTCTCGGCGGATACGCTGCTGATCGAAGACACCCATTACGTCGACAATCACCGTGCCTCCACCGAGCAATTGCGCGAACACATCGCGGCCTACGCCCGCCAGCATGGCTGGCAGATCGCCGAGTGCCTGCGCGAGGAACAGGGCATCCTGCCGATCACCCTGGCCGGCGACTTCGACGCTTTCTGGAACGAGGCGGCAGGCCAGCCGCTGTCCGGGCTGCGCGCCGGGCTGTTCCATTGCACCACCGGCTATTCCCTGCCCCACGCCGTCCGCCTGGCCGAGTGGCTGAGCAACTATCAGTTGCGTGACGCCGCCACCCTGGCCCACGACCTGCGCGCCCATGCGCGAGGCGAATGGCGCAATCAGGGTTTCTACCGCCTGCTCAACCGCATGCTGTTCCTGGCCGGGCGCCCCCAGGATCGCTGGCAGGTGATGCAGCGCTTCTACGGACTGCCAGCAGGGCTGATCGAGCGTTTCTACGCTGGCAGCAACCCCTGGTACGACCGTGCACGAATTCTTGTCGGCAAGCCGCCGGTGCCCGTTGATCAAGCCATGCGGGCGGCCGTGCGCCATTCCCCGCGGCATTTCGAGACTCGTTCATGAACCAAGCGAAAACAGCCATCGTCATCGGCGCCGGTTTTGGCGGGCTGGCCCTGGCCATTCGCCTGCAGAGCGCAGGCATCCACACCACACTGCTGGAAAAACGCGACCAGCCGGGCGGCCGCGCCTACGTCTATCGCGACCAGGGCTTCACCTTCGACGCCGGCCCAACGGTGATCACCGACCCGAGCGCCATCGAGGAGCTGTTCGCGCTCAGTGGCAGAAACATTGCCGACTACGTCGAGTTGCTCCCGGTCAAACCCTTCTACCGCCTGTGCTGGGAGGACGGCACGCAGTTCGACTACGCCAATGACCAGGCCGAGCTGGATCGTCAGATCCAGGCCCTCAACCCTGCCGACGTGGAGGGTTACCAGCGTTTCCTGGCCTACTCCCGTGCGGTGTTCAAGGAGGGTTACCTGAAGCTCGGCGCGGTGCCCTTCCTGTCGTTTCGCGACATGCTGCAAGTCGGCCCGCAACTGGCGCGGCTGCAGGCCTGGCGCAGCGTCTACTCGATGGTCTCGAAATTCGTCGAACACGACAAACTGCGTCAGGCCTTCTCGTTCCACTCCCTGCTGGTGGGCGGCAACCCCTTCGCCACCTCGTCGATCTATACCCTGATCCACGCCCTGGAGCGTGAATGGGGCGTATGGTTTCCCAAGGGCGGCACCGGCGCGCTGGTGCAGGGCATGGTCAGGCTGTTCGAAGACCTCGGCGGCACCTTGGAACTGAATGCCGACGTGGCCGCCATCGACACCGAGAACAATCGCGCCACCGCCGTGCGTCTGCAGGACGGTCGCCAGTTCGCCGCCGACAGCGTGGCCTCCAATGCCGATGTGGTGCATACCTACGCCAAGCTGCTGGCCAGCCATCCACGTGGCCGCCAGGAAGGCCGTCGCCTGAAAGGCAAACGTTTCAGCAATTCGCTGTTCGTGATCCACTTTGGCCTCAAGCGCCCACAGCCGCAGTTGCAGCACCATACGGTGTGCTTTGGGCCGCGCTACCGCGAGCTGATCGAGGAAATCTTCACCGGCCAGACCCTGGCCGAGGATTTCTCCCTGTACCTGCACGCCCCCTGCGTGACCGACCCCAGCCTGGCGCCAGAGGGTTGCTCCAGTCATTACGTGCTGTCGCCGGTACCGCACCTGGGCAATGCGCCGATCGACTGGGAGGTCGAGGGCCCGCGCTACCGTGATCGCATCCTCGCCTACCTCGAGGAACACTACATCCCGGGGCTGCGCGAGGACCTGGTGACCTGCCGGATCTTCACGCCCAATGATTTCCGCGATGAGCTGTATGCCTATCAGGGCTCGGCGTTCTCCCTGGAGCCGGTGCTGCAGCAGAGCGCCTGGTTCCGCCCGCACAACCGCGACGCGCAATTGGAAAACGTCTATCTGGTCGGTGCGGGAACCCACCCGGGCGCCGGTGTTCCCGGCGTGATCGGCTCGGCCAAGGCCACTGCCGGCCTGATGATCGAGGACCTGCAGCCATGAACGCCGCGGCCCCGGACGATCAGGCGCTGATCGAGCACGCCAACCAGAGTATCGCAGTGGGTTCGAAGAGCTTCGCGGCAGCCTCGAAGCTGTTCGACGAACCGACCCGACGCAGCGCGGTGATGCTCTACGCCTGGTGCCGCCACTGCGACGACGTGATCGACGGTCAGGAAGCCGGCCACGACGCGGTGCCCATCAGCCGCCAGGAAGCCGAGCAGCGCCTCGCGCATCTCAAGGCCCAGACCCGCGCGGTGTATGCCGGTACGCAACTGGACGACCCCGCCTTCGCCGCCTTTCGCCAGGTGGTGCGCGCTCACGACATTCCCGAGCAGCATGCCCAGGAGCACCTGGCAGGTTTCGAAATGGATGTGCTGGAGCGCCGCTACCGGAGCATCGACGACACGTTGCAATACTGCTACCACGTAGCCGGGGTGGTGGGGCTGATGATGGCGCGGGTCATGGGCACCCGAGATGAACCGACCCTGGATCGCGCCTGCGACCTCGGCCTGGCATTTCAGCTGACCAACATCGCCCGGGATATCGTCGATGACGCTGCCGTGGGTCGCTGCTACCTGCCTGAAGAGTGGCTGGAGGAACTGGGCGTGCCGCGTGATCAGGTCGCCGACATTCATCACCGCCCCGCCGTCGCCGTGCTCGGCCAACGCCTGGTGGAGCTGGCCGAACCCTATTACGCCAGCGCCCAAGCCGGTCTCAGCGCCCTACCCTGGCGCTCGGCCTGGGCGGTGGCAACGGCGGCGGCGGTCTATCGGCAGATCGGCATGAAGGTGCTGGACGCTGGCGATCACGCCTGGGACGCGCGCATCTCCACCTCCAAGGCGGAGAAGATCGGCGCCGTACTGACCGGATTGTGGCGGGCGGTTACGAGTCGCTTCGCGCGCTGGCCGGCTCGCCCCGGGAACCTGTGGCAACGTCCGCATCCGTCTTGCGCAGCGGCCCGTCATGCATCGCCCGCAACTGAGCCTTCAGACGCGCCGTAGACGGCGCGTAGAGAAAACCGAAGGACACGCAGCGCTCCTTGCCATCCACCGCATGGTGCATCAGATGTGCCTGGTACAGGCGCTTGAGGTAGCCGCTGCGCGGCACGAAGCGAAAGGGCCAGCGGTGATGCACCAGACCGTCATGGACAACGAAATACAGCAGCCCGTAGGCGGTCATGCCCGCGCCGATCCACTCCAGCGGGTGCATGCCTTGGGTACCGAGGGCGATCAGCGCGATGGCCAGCCCGGCGAATACCGCCGCGTACAGATCGTTCTTCTCGAACCAGCCTTCGCGCGGCTCGTGATGCGAACGATGCCAGCCCCACCCCCAGCCGTGCATCACGTACTTGTGGGCGTAATAGGCCACACCTTCCATGGCGGTCAGCGTGACGAAAAAAACCAGGGCGTTGATGATCATCGTGGGGCGGACCCTTGCGAACGGCTGGAGCCCATCTGAAGGCGGTTGAGGCTGGCTGGCGACACGCGGTAATCCTTCAGGCGGTGGTGATTGATCGGATGATGCACGGCGTCTCTGCTATCGACACTCGACAGCGCCCGGCGATCCATCGGCGTGCGGAGCACGCGCTCCGTATCGGCAACTGGCGCCCATCCTACCGTGGTTGAGCGCATTGGCACAGAAAGCCAAAGGGTAAAATTCTCCAGTGGCTCAGGCAGGCGCTCAAGGTTGCTCGGCAAAGACCGTGAAATCGCGCACGAAGCCGGGCTCCAGGCGCCGAGCACCGGAACCTAGCTGGCCAGTTCCGTCACTGGCATCTTGGCTGCGCTCGCCCGATAGCCCTGGGGATTACTCTTCTGCCAGCGCCATGAGTCAGCGAGCATGGCATGCAGGCCCCGCGCGGCGCTCCATTGCAGCTCGCTCCTGGCCTTGCTGGGGTCGGCCCAGCACTGGGCGATATCGCCAGGGCGGCGGGCGACGATGCGAAAGGGCAACGCACGGCCGATGATCGCTTCGAAGGCGCGGACCATTTGCAACACCGAGTAGCCTTGCCCCGTACCCAGGTTCCAGACCGTGGCGCCACGGCTGTGCGCGAGCCGCTGGAGGGCCAGCAGGTGGCCCTCGACCAGGTCCATCACGTGAATGTAGTCGCGCACCCCGGTGCCGTCACTGGTGGGGTAATCATCACCGTAAATGCTCAGCTGCGGCTGTCTCCTGACCGCCACCTGCAGCATGTAGGGCAGCAGGTTGTTGGGGATGCCGTTGGGATCCTCGCCGATCAGCCCGGACTCATGGGCGCCGATGGGATTGAAGTAACGCAACAGTGCAATCGACCAGCGCGGATCGGAATGGGCGAGCGCCTTGAGGACGTTTTCCGCCATCAGCTTCGACTGCCCATAGGGGTTGGTCGGAATGCCGGTGGGGCAGTCCTCCTGTATCGGCATGCTGACCGACTCGCCATACACGGTGGCCGAGGAGCTGAACACCAGCCGGAAGATGCCCGCGTCGGCCATCGACTGACACAGGGTGATGCTGCCTGCCACGTTGGTTTCGTAGTAGCGCAGCGGATCGCGAACGCTTTCGCCAACGGCCTTCAGACCGGCGAAATGCATGACCGCGGTGATCGGCCAGCGTCGGAACAGATCGTCGAGCAGGCCACGATTGCGGATGTCACCCTTGATGAAATGCGGCCTGCGCCCAACGATGAGCGCCACGCGCTCCAGCGACGTTCGCGAGCTGTTGCACAGATTATCCAGTACCACGACCTCATGCCCGGCCTGCAGCAGCGTCAGCACTGCATGGGAGCCTATGTAACCGGCACCTCCTGTGACCAATATCATGGTTGTCTCCTATGGGATCAGGTCGCTCGGTTGAAACCGCCCATGGATGTGCACTACGACACGGGTCGCCTGCATGGCAGGAAGAAGATCGACTACACAGGGTCCGACGAGGGCCGCTTCGTACTAGTTCAGGTCAAGGGATGAACGCGTGATTCGCTGACCTTTCAGCCGATCTGTTGAACTGCCCAGAGCCACCCACCGTCCACCCCTCGCACTCGTCCGGTTAAGCGAAACGGCCGTGCCAGAGCCCCGGCGCTTCGCTTGTGGGGCTACTCGAGGAGGCACGAACATGAGCTGGGCAGGATCCTTTCAAGGGCAGATCGGCACGTCGCAAAGGCCGTCGAACGAGGCCGAAGCCGCTGTCATCTTCGACCCCGCCATCCCCACGTTGCTGTGTCTCTCGCACCTGCGCTGGAGCTTCGTCTATCAGCGCCCGCAACACCTGATGTCGCGCTTCGTGCGTGACTACAACGTACTGTTCTTCGAGGAGCCGATCGGCAGCGATGAAGCCCTGCCCTGGCTGGAAGTGCGCGCCGATGAACGAGGCGTCCAGGTGCTGGTACCGCGCCTGCCACATGGCCTGGATACCCAGGCGAGCAATACCGCCATCCGCGCTCTGCTGGACATCTACCTGGCCAGGCTGGAGGTCGATGACCTGCTGCTCTGGTACTACACGCCCATGAGCCTGGCGTTCTCGGCCCATCTGCAACCAAGGGTGACCATCTATGACTGCATGGACGAGCTCTCGGCCTTCCAGGGCGCCCCGCCGGAACTGGTCGAGCGCGAGCGCGATCTGCTCGCCCGTGCCGATCTGGTGTTCACCGGCGGCCACAGCATCTGGGAGGCCAAGCGCACGCTGCACGCCAACGCACACGCCTTTGCCAGCAGCGTGGATATCGCCCATTTCGCGGCTGCACGCCAGGCCCAGAGCGATCCGCCGGATCAGGCCGAAATCGACCGCCCGCGCCTGGGTTTCTATGGCGTGATCGACGAGCGTTTCGATATCGAGCTGCTACGCACCGTGGCGACGATGCGCCCCGACTGGCAACTGGTGATGATCGGCCCCGTGGTCAAGATCGACCCGGCCAGCCTGCCCGAACAGGCCAACATTCATTACCTCGGCAGCAAGACCTACGATGAGCTGCCCCGCTACCTGGCAGGCTGGGATGTGGCGCTGATGCCCTTTGCCATGAACCCGTCGACACGCTTCATCAGCCCGACCAAAACCCCGGAATACCTGGCCGCAGGCCGCCCGGTGGTGTCCACGCCGATCAACGATGTGGTGCGCAGCTACGGCGATTGCGGCCTGGTGCTGATCGCCGGTACCGCCGAGGAATTCGTCGCTGCCTGTGAACAGGCACTCGCCCTGGCCGCCGATCACGATGCCATGTTCAGCGCCGCTGACCGCGTGCTCGCAGGTAGGTCCTGGGATCGTACCCAGGCCGACATGAAGGAGATGATCGAATGCATCCGCTGAATCCCGGAAACGCCGCATCGCGCAACGACCATCAACATGACGAAGACAGCCCGCGGGCGTTCGATTACCTGATCGTCGGCGCCGGTTTCGCCGGCAGCGTGCTCGCCGAGCGTCTGGCGGCCGGCCTGGGCAAGCGCGTACTGGTGGTCGACCGGCGCTCGCACATCGCTGGCAACGCCTATGACCATTACGACGAAGCCGGCGTGCTGGTGCATCGCTACGGCCCGCACATCTTCCATACCAATGCCCAGCGCATCGTCGACTACCTGTCGCGCTTCACCGAATGGCGCCCCTACGAGCACCGCGTGCTGGCGGTGGTCGATGGCCAGCAGGTGCCGGTGCCGATCAACCGCACCACGCTCAATGCCCTGTATGGACTGAACCTGCAAAGCGACGAAGACGCCGCCGCTTACCTGGCCAGTCGTGCCGAGCCGGTAGCCGCCATCCACACCAGCGAAGACGTGGTGGTCAACCAGATCGGCCGCGAGCTGTACGAGAAATTCTTCCGCGGCTACACCCGCAAGCAGTGGGGCCTGGACCCATCGCAGTTGGACAAGATGGTCACCGCACGGGTGCCGACGCGAACCAATACCGATGACCGCTACTTCACCGACACTTTCCAGCAGATGCCGCTGCACGGGTACACGCGCATGTTCGAGCGCATCCTCGATCACCCGAACATCAGCGTCAGGCTGAACACCGACTACCGGCAGATTCGGGACGAGGTCGAGCACGGGCACCTGATCTACTGCGGCCCCGTCGACGAATACTTCGACCACTGCTTTGGCAAGCTGCCCTACCGCTCGCTGAAGTTCGAGCACCACACCCTCGACCAGCAACGCTTCCAGCCGGTGGCGACGGTCAACTACCCGGACGAGGCGGTGCCGCACACACGCATCAGCGAATACAAGCACCTCACCGGCCAGCAGCACGCCGCAACCAGCATCACCTACGAATACCCGTCGGCCGAAGGCGACCCCTATTACCCGATCCCGCGCCCGGAAAATGCCGAACTGTACAAGCGCTACGAGCAACTGGCGGGCGAAACGCCTGGGGTCACCTTCCTCGGCAGGCTCGGCACCTACAAGTACTACAACATGGACCAGGTCGTCGGTCAGGCGCTGGCGCTCTACAAGCGTATCGAGCAAGCCGGTGGCGAGGTTGCAGAGCATGAAAGCGCCGAGCACGGCGAAAGCCTTGCCACATAGGACCCGCGATGCACCTCCCTTCCCTGTTCGACAGTTTCTTTCTCGGCGGCTACGAGTGCTCGACCCATCGCCGTGACGATGGCAGACGGCTCGATCTGATCGACGGCACGCGACACGCGCACTGGGCGGCGAACGACTATGCCGCATTGCGGCGGCACGGTATCCGCTCGGCTCGTGACGGCTTGCGCTGGCACCTGATCGAGCCCACGCCACGGCATTACGACTGGTCGAGCTTCGTGCCGCAGCTGAGGGCAGCCGAGCAGGCTGGCGTGCAGGTGATCTGGGACCTGTGCCACTACGGCTGGCCAGACCATATCGATATCTGGCGGCCGGAATTCGTCGAACGCTTCGCCCGTTTCGCCGAAGCCACCGCCCGCCTGGTTCGTGAAGAAAGCGACCGGGTGCCCTTCTACTCGCCGATCAACGAGATGTCCTTCCTGGCCTGGGCCGGTGGCGATGTCGCTTACCTGGCGCCACTGGGCAGAGGCCGTGGCGACGAACTCAAGCATCAACTGGTGCGGGCCAGTATCGCCGCCATCGAGGCGATACGCGGGGTCGACCGTCGCGCGCGTTTCGTTCAGGTGGACCCGGTGATCCACGTGGTGCCACGGAGCAATCGCGCGGATGCCCAGGCCGAGGCCGAGCGCTACCGACTTGCCCAGTTCCAGGCCTGGGACATGCTCGCCGGGCTGCAATGGCCGGGGCTTGGTGGCCGCCCGGAGTATCTGGACATCGTCGGCGTCAACTACTACCCGAACAACCAGTGGTTCTCCGGTGGCGGCACGCTGTGGCGCGGTGAGCCGGGTTACCGGCCGTTCAGCGGCATCCTCGCCGAGGTCTACCAGCGTTATCGACGGCCCGTGCTGGTGGCGGAAACCGGCGCCGAGGGTGACCTGCGCGGCGAGTGGCTGCGCTATATCGGCGAACAGGTGCGCCTGGCCCTGCAGCGCGGACTGCCCCTGGAAGGCATCTGCCTGTACCCGGTGCTCGACTACCCCGGCTGGACGGATGACAGGCATTGCCCGGCAGGCCTGTTCGGCTACCCCGACGAACACGGCGCGCGGCCGGTGTGCGAGGCGCTGGCCGAAGAGCTGCGGCGTCAGCAGTTCCATGTCGACACCCTCGCCGCCCAACGAGTGGCGCGCACTTGAGCCGCTCGGCAGCGCGAGAACTGCCCGGCCGACCGGTGGCCTTCCTTGCCCATTACGTGCGCCGTCGCCCCTGGCATTTCGGTGGCATGTTCCTGCTGATTCTCGGCGCCAGCGCCTGTGCAGTGGCCGTGCAGTACGGCATGAAGCTACTGGTCGATGCCATGGCCACCGACGACCGGCAGCACGCCGAGGTGTGGTTTCCGCTGGGATTGTTCATCGGCCTGATCGTGGTCGAGAACGTCTTCTGGCGGCTCGGTGGCTGGCTGGGTTGCCACACGGTGGTGGCCAGTTGCGTGGACTTGCGTGTCGACCTGTTCCGCCACCTCACCGGCCACCCCATGGGCTACTTCGCCCGGCACTTCGCCGGCGCCCTCGGTAACCGCATTTCCGCTACCGGTCAGGCGGCAGGCTCGATCTATGGTGGCCTGGCCTGGAAGATCATGCCGCCGTGCGTGGATTTCGTCGGTGCCGTACTGGTGCTGTTCACCGTGCACACGCGCATGGCCCTGGCGCTGATCGTGTTCGTGATGATCGTGGCCGCGCTGATTACCGCCTTCGGCATCCGCGGGCGCAGCAAGCACCAGCGCTTCGCGGCACAGGCGGCCCGGGTCGGCGGCGAGCTGGTGGATGTGGTGTCCAACGTCTGGACCATCAAGGCGTTTTCCGCGCGCGACCGCGAGAGCCGACGCCTGGCCGAGGAGATCGGTATGGAAGCCCACGCGCAGCGGCGCAGCTGGATGTACCTGGAAAAGGCGCGGGTGATCCACGACATCTGCCTGTCGTTGATGGCGGGCGGCATGCTGGTCTGGGCCATCCAGCTATGGATAGCCGGTACCGTGACCGCTGGCGACGTGGTGATGGTCAGCGCCCTGACCTTCCGCATCCTGCACGGCTCCCGTGATCTGGCCCTGGCGCTGGTCGACACCACCCAGCAGCTCGGCGCCATCGAAGACACCCTGCGGATCATTGTGCAGCCCCATGAGCTGGACGATCCGGAAACCCAGCTGGCGCTGTCGCGCGGCGATATCGAGTTTCGCCGTGTGGCGTTCGCCTACCCGGATGGCCGGCGCGTGTTCGAGGACTTCCAGTTGCATATCCCGGTGGGCCAGAAGGTCGGTATCGTCGGGCCTTCCGGCGCAGGTAAATCCACCCTGCTCAGCCTGATTCAGCGCCTTGACGACGTGCAGGCCGGCAGCGTGATGATCGACGGCCAGGACATCAGCGAGGTCAGCCAGGACAGCCTGCGCGCACGCATGGCCGTGGTGCCTCAGGAGACCGCGCTGTTCAACCGCAGCATTCGCGAGAACATCCGTTATGGCCGACCGGACGCCAGCGACGACGAGGTCACGGCGGCCGCTCATCATGCGTTCTGCGACACTTTCATCCGCGAGCTGCCGCAAGGCTACGACACCCAGGTGGGCGAGCGTGGGGTAATGCTTTCCGGTGGTCAGCGGCAGCGTCTCGGCATCGCCCGGGCATTTCTCAAGGACGCGCCGATTCTGATCCTTGATGAAGCCACCTCGGCTCTGGACACGCACTCCGAAGCGGAAATCCAGGCAGCTCTGGCCAACCTGATGCAGGACCGCACGGTGCTGGCTGTGGCGCACCGGCTGTCGACGCTGGCCAGTTTCGACCGCGTGGTGGTGCTCGAAAAGGGTCGCATCGTCGAAGACGGACCGCCTGCGCAGTTGCGCCAACAGGGCGGCAGCTTCGAACGCTTATGGCGTCTTCAGGCAGCCGGGTTCGACGCGACCTGACAGTCGCCTGCGCAACGTGCCCCCTGTCGGAGCAAGTGCGTTACCCGCCACCACCGTAGGAGCGTCGACCTCGCCGCGAAGCGATAGTGGCTGCACCGGGATGTCGGCATTGCATCGCGATTCGCCCGCAAGCGGGCTCCTACAGGTGATTGCAGGTGCCTGGGTAAGTGCATTACCCGCCACCACCGTAGGAGCGCCGACCTCGGCGCGAAGCGATAGTGACTGCACCGGGATGTCGGCATTGCCTCGCGATTCGCCCGCAAGCGGGCTCCTACAGGTGATTGCACACGCCTGGGCAAATGCGTCACCGCCACGACCGTAGGAGCGCCGACCCCGGCGCGAAGCGATAGTGGCTGCACCGGGATGTCGGCATTGCCTCGCGATTCGCCCGCAAGCGGGCTCCTACAGGTGATTGCAGGCGCCTGGGTAAGTGCATTACCCGCCACCACCGTAGGAGCGCCGACCCCGGCGCGAAGCGATAGTGGCTGCACCGGGATGTCGGCATTGCCTCGCGATTCGCCCGC